>JBAXQP010000006.1 GCA_037131655.1 bacterium
CAATTTCTGGCCGTAAGAACGGAAACAAGTTTCCGAAACCCTCTTCTGCCTCCGTGCGGGGGGAGGCTGTTTGGAGTTATTATTTTCGTTTCTTAATAGGTTTCTTTGGTGATTTGGATGCTGGTTTTAGGGCTTTTACTACTTCGGGATCGGGTTTTCCGCCTAGCGCTTGAACCTTTTTTATGTCCGCTGCTGCCTTTTTCAGGTCTTTCATTGTGACCCAAAGGGCAGCGCGTTTATTGTAAACATAGGGGTCTTTCGCGTTGATTGAAATGGACTTTTCGTAATCCGCTACCGCCAAGTCATAGTCACCTTTGATCTTATAGTCCATTGCTCGACGGGTATATCCATCGGGGTCTTCCGGGGCAAGCTCGATAAACTTTGAGTAATCGGCAATGGCTTTGTAGTAATCCTTTGTGTTATCGTACGTAAGCCCACGGTTATAATAGGCGGATGATCCTTTCGGGTCGAGTTCAATCGTTTTGGTATAATCGGCGATTGCTTTCAGGAAGTCTTTTTTATCATCATACGCCATCCCACGTCCTAAATATGCGCTGCTGTATTCGGGGTCGAGCGAGATGACTTTATCAAAGTCGATGATAGCGAGGTCATATTTGCCGGTCCGCCAATAGTCATACCCTCGTTTGTAATAACCATCAGGGTCTTGTGGACTGAGATCGATAAATTTACTGAAGTCAGAAATTGCCTTGTCGCGATCTCGCTTTCTATCATAGGCAAGGGCTCGGTTATAGTAGGAATCGGGATCTTTTGGATCTAGAACGATCGCCTGGTCGTAGTCCATAATCGCCAGATCATCTTGATCTTTTTTTGCTCTGGCAAGCGCGCGGTCGAAATAGGCGGGAGAGGTTGGTTTAAGGGCGATGGACTTATCATAGTCACTGATGGCGCGATCGTAGTCTTTTATACGGTAGTAAGCCAAACCGCGAGTTAAATAAGCGCTTGAATACCCGGGATTCAATTCGATTGCCTTATCCAGATCGGGGATTGCTTTGCTATATTCTGCTTGATCGAAATAGACAGATCCTCGGTTGTAATATGCCAGATAAAGCCCAGGGTCAAGAGAAATGGCTGTATTACAGTCATCCAATGAAGCACTGTACATCTTCTTTCGCAGATAGACGCAGCCTCGGTTGCTATAGGCTAGAGCGATCTTTGAGTCGAGTTCGATTGATTTATTATAGTCGGCAAGCGCCAAGTCATTTTTGTCTAGGAACAAATAGGCCGTACCGCGATTGTTATAGGGCGATGCCCAACTCGAATCGAGCTCGATGGCCGTATTTGCGTTATCAAGCGCCAGATTGTATTTTTCAAGAGAGATATACACCGATGACTTGCAGTTGTATGCGCTTGGAGCCTGTGGATCAAGAGCGATGGCTCTGTCGAACTCAGCGAGAGCCTTGTCATATTCGTGGGTTTTGTTATAAGCAAGGCCGCGTTCGACGCATTTGTCCGCTTCTTCAGCATCGGTAAGGTAAATACTAAAGCTGGCCCCACTATGAACGATTGCACTGACAGTCTTTTCATTGTTGCGGATGATGGTGCCCTGCACATCTGGCGTAAGTATCACACCTGCTATGCACACAAAACATAAGATGAAACCATACTTTCCATTGATTGCCATGTAACTTCTCCTATCCGTGTTGTAGCTTTATTTTAGTTGGGAAAATAAGCGTCCCAAGATACTTTACTTATTGAGTCTTTCGAAAGTTAAAACATTACTCCTGTAAGCTCGCTCGGTAATGTTGTAGTGATTACTATAAGCTATTATTGGCTTTTCGCTTGAAAAACGCTCAGTAATATCTTAACGACATAGCAAAAAGCCTCACCTGAATATAGGTGAGGCTTTTATTTGAAGTAATTTAGCTCATTTTGTGACGTTGCCAGGCATTCCGCTGTTGGGTCCACCCATAGGGCAACTACCTCTCATAGGGGCGGGACCGCCGGGGCCTTTTCCCATCCCCATTCCAGGGCCGAAACTTTGGCACTTGCTAATTTTGTCGCGCAGCTTCGTTTTTTGCTCAGCGTTCAAAACGCTGGAGCCAACTAGCATGTGATCGATCATCGAGTTGCCAAGTTCTGTTTGTAAGGACTGTATCTCGCCGCGCTTAGCTTGGATGGCTGCATTATCAGGGGTGTCGGCAAGGATTAACAGAGCCATCTCTTTCATCTTCGCCTGCATTTCGGATCTTTGCGTTTGCGTTTCGGTCATGCATTTCTTGCATTCCTCTTGCAACGCTGTCGTTTGTTCTTGGCTTAGGTTTAAATCACGAGCCATCATCGAGAACATACCCATCCCCATTCCCATACCCTTACCCATTCCTGTCGGTTGTCCCATTTGACAATTAGGATTGGCTTGGTTGACTGCTGCGGGTCCTCTCCCCATTCCAGGACCGCCACGTCCGCGTTGCGCAACTGCTATACTGACAGTCAGAGCAAGAATCAATGCCAGAATAACTACAATATTTCGTTTCTTCATGCTACATCCTCCGTTTCTGTTTTGGAAATCTACAAAAATTCTTATAGACGAGCTTAAATCCAGGCTGAATTTAAGTTACTATTATTAAAGACGTTTTAGTTGGCCATTTGTTCAGTATATCATTATAATCGGTCATGGTAATATCTTTTTACGCTTAGGCTATGTAAAGGACCAATGATGACTAGACAGGTTGAACGGCGAGTGTTGTTTGACACGGTGGCTGACCTTTATAACGAGGCTCGGCCAGGATATCCGGCGGAGATGATTGAAGATATTATTTCCATCACAGGAGTGCCCCAAGGAGGACGGATACTTGAAGTTGGCGCAGGAACTGGTCAGGCGACGCTTGGGTTTGCGAAAAAGGGGTTTGAGATACTGTCTTTAGAACTTGGAGCAAATCTAGCCGAACGCGCCCGGCAGAACCTGAAGGATTATCCGAATGCAACCATTTTGAATGTAATTTTCGAAGATTGGGAGGTCGAAGAAGGGGCTTTCGATTTAGTCATATCCGGCTCGGCTTTTCACTGGATACCTGCTGAGGTTGGATATTCACGTTGTGCTCAGGCGCTTAAAGAAAAGAGATGGCTTGCTCTTTTTTGGAATGGCGATGCAAAACCATCAGGTGGTGTTTATGATGCCATTCGAGAGGTCTATATAAAGCTTGCTCCTGAGATGGATCGTCGAGGGAATAAGCATTCTCAAGAGAGTGTGATAGGTGATCGAGAGAAGGAACTAAGAGAATCCGGTTTGTTTACCTCGCCAATTGCCAAACGTTATCCTTGGACAAGACGATTATCAGCTGATGAGTATGTGCGTCTTACCTGCACCTATTCCGACCATATCGCTTTATCTGAAGAAAAGCGGCAAACAGTTTGCGAGGCTTTACGTAAGACTATCAACCACCATGGCGGCTACATCGACCGTCAATATTTAACCCGCCTTTTTATAGCCCAAAAGCTTTAAATTCATAGCAGACCTATTCTTCGCTCAATCTGAGGGATTGCATAGGAAATCTGCGTCATGCTATAATACGTGGTCTGACGTGGGGCAATAGCTCAGTTGGGAGAGCACTTCCATGGCATGGAAGGGGTCAGGGGTTCGAGTCCCCTTTGCTCCAATTTTTTATTTTTGCTTCTTGACAGCTTCAGATTCTTGGGTTTGCACTGATTCCTCTTCGAACCAATAGATGTAGAGGAGCCGTCCGTCTTCTTTTACAATTACTTCTTTACGCATATATCGATAATACCTTTCATTAGAGTAACTCATTCTATAAAATCTTGACTTGAGGGATAGGATAGGCCAAAATTGGGTGTACTGTGGCTGTGTGCTTGAATTGTCACGGAGGAGATTAATGCCTTATCCAATATTCGATCGTAAACGCCTTCAACTCCGCCCGTTGGATGAGCGGATACATGATGTGCACGTTTGCGATCTTTTTGAACTTACTGATACTACACCTGTTTTTGAGCATCCTAACCTCGATACCCTATCTGATAGGATGGCGCAGGCGGTTCAAAATAAGCGCCCTGTTATTTTGATGATGGGCGCGCATGTGATTAAGGTGGGGCTTAGCCGCTTTGTCATCGATATGATGAAGCGCGGAATGGTCACTCATGTGGCGATGAATGGGGCTGGCCCGATTCATGACAGCGATTTGGCGCTTGTTGGCGGGACGAGCGAGAGCGTTAAGCGCTATATAAAAAAGGGCGAATTTGGGCTTTGGGAAGAAGCCGGACGGCTGAATGAAGCGGCTAAAGAAGCGGCGCTGGATGGTATCGGTTATGGTGAAGCCATCGGGCGGATGATTTCATCGGGCGGATACCCACACGAAGAAATCAGCATATTGGCTGCCGGATATAAATTGAAGGTGCCCGTAACGGTACATGTGGGGATTGGGTATGACATCATTCACCAGCATCCTAATTGCGACGGCGCAGCGATAGGCACAGCTTCATATACCGATTTTCTCGTTTACGCTCATGCTGTGTCACAGCTTGAGGGCGGGGTGCTTTTATGTTTCGGTTCGGCGGTGATGGGGCCGGAAGTTTATTTGAAGGCATTGTCGATGGCCCGTAATGTTGCGATACAGGAAGGCCGAGAAATTCGCCATTTCGCAACCGGTGTGTTCGACCTGATGAAACTCGAAGGTGACCTCACCCAGGAAGCTCCCACGGATGATCCGCGCTATTATTATCGCCCATGGAAAACAATCTTAGTGCGAACGGTTCAAGACGGCGGCGAAAGCTTCTATTTCGCAGGTGACCACCGCGCCACAATGCCGAGTTTATATCGAAAAGTGATTGCTCGGCTATAGATTTGATGCAGTTCATTTTGCGATTATTTGCTAGAAATGAACATTTTCAGATGCCCTTTCAGTCTAAGGATGAAGGGAGGCGAAAAAATGGATTTTTCTGTACAAAAAGGATTTTTACCATTCTTTACCATTGCTGTTGTCCTACTATGTGCTTGTGCTGCAGTATCTCAATTAATGGCAAGTGAACAATATGAGCAAAGAGATATTCCAGAGGAACTGTTTGCTTTAGATAAACGTGGGGCTCTCTGCGAGGGAATTCAACTGAAAGCCGAAGTCAAGAGCTCAATCATTAATCAAGGCGATAGAGTGACAATAAGACTTCGTTGCCATAACATATCAGGAATTGCTCAACCTAGTTTCAAAATGGCTGATAATTATCTCGGGTTTTTTGCATTAGTTATTGGTCCAAATGGTCGAATTTACACTCAAAAAAAGACGGAACCATTAAATTTCATTTCTGGCTCACGATTTGATTTCAAGCCTGGTGACGAGATTCTATATGCTTATTCTCTCACAGATCAATATGGGAATTTCGAACCAGGTATCTATCAGATAACATTCCTTCGTTACGTTCGTTCCAGTAAACAGAATAATTATAACCATGTCTTGTCCAATACAGTCGCTTTAACGGTGTTGGACAAGACTCCCAAAGCTCAAGATAACAACAGACAAGCATCAGAGAATTCTAACAAACGAATGGCTGATGCAGATACTAAGCTCAACAACGCCTTAGAAAAAACTCAGCGAGAAAAAGATTTAAATAGCCTTCATTTAGTTGTCGAAATCGATCCTTCTTCCACTATCGTACAGGGAAAGCCGGTTGGTATAAAATTTCAGATAATAAATGCAGGTGAAAGGATCCTTTGGATTGGTTTATCGACTCCTGAAAAAGATTTCGATCTACTCATAAAAGGGCCAAAAGGCGAATTAAACCCGCTACAAGATATAAAACACACTTCGACTATAGGTTGGGATGGTAGCTCGTTTCCTTTGCAACCACACGAACAACTCAATCAAAAAATGATGCTTAGTGGATACTACGATTTATCGACCCCAGGGACATACCAAATCACTGCATCCATACCAATGGGCAAACTTAATGAGAAAAATTATTACTTAATCTCCAATACGGCTACCCTAACAATTTTGGATATGCCAAGTGATGTATCCCTATCCGAAATATTTGTGCCTAAAAAGCAAGGCGCTGTTACAGAAGGATATAAACTTGACGTCGAGTTCGACCAAACTCAAATTTCGTCTGGAAAGCCTGTGCTTCTTAAGCACACCGTCCTAAACTTAACAGATAAAGTTCGTTCTATCTTCGAAGGAGCGCCTGGAAATACTTATAAAGTTTTCATTCGAGGTCCGTCAGGTGTGCTTACTCCACGTAAACCTGCTGGGCACTTTGCATTTGAAAGTTTCAAGAATAGAGAAATTCCACCATGTGTGGCAATACAGCAAAAGTATCTTTTAAGTGATGAGTATGATTTTTCTGCTGTCGGTGAGTATGTAATTAGCCTTGCACTGAGTGTGAGAAGCCTCAATGGCATGAGTTATGACTATGTCGTATCCAATCCGGTCAGATTGACGGTGATAAAGTCGAAAAAATAGCATCAGATCAATCGGTTGGTAGCTTTTGATTAGGTACTAAAAGGGTATGGAAGGGTATTATCCTTTCTGATAGATTGGGAGGAAGATTGAAGTTATGATGGAATTAGTTCAACCGGGGATTACGCCCCCATTAGATCCTACTTTTCGACCGGCGGCATTGGCTAACCGGTTGTTTCGTGAGAAAGTAAAAGCATCCGGCCAAGGTGTACCGTTGGTCATCGGTCTCGGTCGTAGTGACGGCACTTTGTCGGTATATCCTGTCGAGGTATTTCCTGCAGGAGTACCGGGGTCGGAAGGCAATTATCAATATATTGAACGTATCGTCAAGTTTCTGCTTTGGCAACGGGGTGGGTATCGGGTCATCATAGGCGGCCCGTGCGATATTGGCGAACATATCAAGCAAGTTTATTCGCCTGAGGGTGCGCGCAAGTTCGATTTTGAGTTCATGGGCGGCGTTTATGAGAATACTTTTGTGGTCGAAATCACTGATGCCGATAAGGTCCCGCCTGCGAATGAGATGAGCAAGGCATTAGGCCGTCATCTTGGCGGTTGCCGAATAGGTTTCGATGCAGGGGCAAGCGATCACAAGGTTTCGGCAGTGATTGATGGGGAAGCGGTATTCAGCGATGAGGTCATCTGGCATCCACGTCCTCAAACTGACCCTGCCTACCATTATAACGAAATCGTAGGGGCGCTAAAGAAAGCCGCATCCCACATGCCGAGAGTTGATGCCATCGGTGTCAGCTCAGCAGGGGTATATATTAACAACCGCGTGATGGTCGCCTCGCTGTTTAGGGGTATTCCTAAAGACCTTTTTGAATCCCAAGTCAAAGATTTATTCTTGCGCATTAAAAAAGAGTGGAACGTTCCTCTTGAAGTTGCGAACGATGGCGAGGTAACAGCGTTGGCCGGTTCGATGAGCTTGGGTGTGAATGCGATTATAGGCGTTGCGATGGGTTCAAGCGAGGCTGCCGGTTACGTTACGCCCGAAGGCAACATCACCAATTGGTTGGATGAACTGGCTTTTGCGCCTGTTGACTATTCACCTGAGGCATCAGCAGATGAGTGGTCGGGCGATCCGGGAGTAGGCGCGATGTATTTCTCGCAGCAAGCCATCTTCCGCTTAGCGCCTGCAGCCGGGATTAACTTAGATGAGAATTTAGGCTTGGCTGAAAAGCTCAAGAGCTTCCAAGACCTTCACAAAGCTGGCGATCCACGCACCAAGGCTGTCTATGAGACCATCGGGGTCTATCTTGGTTATGGTGTCGCTCACTATGCAGATTTCTACGACCTGGAGCACATGTTGGTGTTAGGACGAGTGACTTCCGGCGATGGCGGCACAATCATTCTCGATAAGGCCAATGAGGTTCTTAAGAAAGAATTCCCAGACTTGGCAGCAAAGGTAAGCCTGCATCTACCAGACGAAAAGAGCCGCCGAATAGGCCAATCGATAGCGGCAGCGAGTTTGCCAGAGGTGTAAAAAGCTATTAGCCATCAGCAATCAGCCATCAGCTATTTTGAATAATAAAAGGTGAATTGCTTGCGTGATTTTCGACAATTGAAAGTGTGGGCAAAGGCTCACCAACTGACTTTGGATGTATATAAAGTTACAGTACCATTCCCACGTGAAGAAGTCTATGGCTTGACTAACCAGATACGGAGGGCAAGTGCATCAATCGCTGCGAATATTGCTGAAGGCTGTGGTAGAGATGGTGAAGCTGAGTTAGGAAGGTTTATGCGGATAGCTATGGGGTCAGCAAGTGAGTTGGAATATCATCTACTCTTGGCGCACGATCTTAATTTTCTATCCAGAGAAGTACATGACAGTTTGAATTTATCTGTTACTGAAGTTAAACGTATGTTAGCAACTTTTATTAAAAAGCTGAAAGCTGATAGCTGACAGCTAACAGCTAATAGGGAGGAAATTATGAACTTGAAGAATAGTACTGCGGAAATATGGGTGCCGGATGAGTTGGCGGTTTTGAGCGCGATTGGGCGGACTACTCATATGGGAATTAGCGCGCATCAGGATGATTTGGAGATTATGGCTTATGAAGGCATCCTGAATTGCTTTGGGTTGGCTGATAAGTGGTTTATGGGCGTTGTAGTGACCAACGGCAGCGGCAGCCCTCGGGATGACCTATACAAAGACTACACTGATGTAGAAATGCAAGCCATACGGCGCAAGGAGCAGAAGAAGGCGGCTTGTGTTGGTGAGTATGGCTCGATTGCGATGCTGGACTACGGCAGCAGCGCTGTTAAAGACGGCAAGAATGAAGATGTGAAGAATGATTTGAAAGAGTTGCTGATAGCCGCCCAGCCAGAAGTTGTTTATACCCACAACTTTGCCGATAAGCATGATACGCATGTAGCTGTAACGCTTCGTCTTATTAACGCTTTGCGTGAATTGCCGGTCGAGATGAGACCAAAGCAGGTTCTTGGATGCGAAGTCTGGCGTGATCTGGATTGGATGACCGATTCGGATAAAGTACCGATGGATGTATCGGCTCATGAGAACTTGGCAGCGGCGTTGTTGGGAGTTTTTGATTCGCAAATATGCGGCGGCAAGCGATATGACATAGCTACTATGGGACGAAGACGCGCTCATGCTACCTATTATTCTTCCCACGGTGTTGATACCACCACTCACCTGAACTTTGCGATGGACTTAACGGGTCTGGTTGAAGATTCAACACTTAATGTTGAGGAGTTTATCCAGAGCTATATTGACCGGTTTGCCAATGAAGTGCAGGCGCGTTTGGCGAAGCTGAGCGGTTAAGGAGATTAAAATGGATATTACTGAGCTAGAAGGCTACGTGGGCGCAGATATTGGCGGGCAGTCGATTAAGATCGGCACATTTCGGGATGGGGTGTTTATTTCGAAAGATTTTGTGACCCCACCGGATTATCCGGCGGCTCGTGAGCAGATGATTGCAGTTGCTCGTGAGTTGGCAGGCGGCAAACCGAAAGGCTTTGGTGTTGGCTCTCCTGGGCCGTTGGATTGGCGCAAAGGATATCTCCCTTGGACACCCAATATCCCTTGGAAACATATTTATTACACGGAGATGGGGAATGACCTAGGTTGCCCTGTGTTTGTTGACAATGACGCGAATGTGGCAGGATTGGCTGAATCGGTGCTAGGGGCAGGACGAGGCTATGATATAGCTGCTGGCTTTACTTTGGGAACTGGAATTGGTTTTTTTACCATAAAAGGCGGCCATATTTATCATGGACGTGAAGATGTGGAGGGTGGGCATCAGATGCTCAATCCGGAGGGGCCAGAATGCACTTGCGGCTCTCGTGGATGCCTTGAGTCTTTTATTTCTGCCTGGGCAATTCGAAAGAAGACCGGTAAAGACCCAGACCAGATTGATGACCCGAAGTTTTGGGCGGAGATCGCCTACTTTCTGGCGTGGGGAATTACGAATGTGAATGCGCTTGTCTGTCCTGAGATATTTGTGCTGTGCGGGGGAATGATTCAGCGTGGGGATATGTTGATGACTCCGCTGCATATAGAACTTAACCGAATGTGCAAAATCATGCCTCCGGCTCCGATTAAACTTGCGGAGTTAGGCACTCGAGCAGGTGTGTATGGCGCGATTGTCTTGGCTCGGCTCGGGCATAGCGAGAAGAACGAGATGAGCAAGTAGTCCAATACAAAAAGTAAAGGGAACGACTGCCCATAGTCGTTCCCTAATGGAGGGTATTACACGTCTTAGGTTTATTACCTAATTTTCTCTTTCTCGATTTACAGGGCTTGCGTGGCAGGCTCTGCTCTCCAAATCTTCTATTATCTAATATAACAAATTTCGTGCCAAATCACACGTGTTCGAAGCTGAAAGAAGAAGAACTGGTATTTATACTAGTCAATCCGAAGCTAAATCGAATTCAATGGCCTGAGAGGTATTCTGCTAAATTAAGGTATTCGACTAAGCCCATCGTCTCGCCTCGACGATTCGGGTTGATACCGACATGCTCCAAAGCCTCTGAAATTGTCTGACGGCTATACTCTTCCGACAATCCTGCAGTGAGGGCATTAATGATTGTCTTGCGGCGCGCTCTAAATGCCGCGCGGGTGCAAAGAAAGAATACTCTTTCAACCTCAGGCAATAGGCGTGGCGGGATGGGGGTTAGCGAGACAACGGCTGAATCGACTTCCGGTGACGGGTAGAAGACGTTCTTCGAAACCATGAGTTCTGTTACAACATGGGAATGGTATTGGGCAAATAGAGTGAGTGCGCCGTATTCGGGAGTATCGGGTGCAGCGGATAGGCGTGCGGCGTACTCTTTTTGGACTAACAAAACGATACGGGTGAAATCTTTTTTGTGCTCCAGCAACCGTTCAATAATAGGAGAAGTGATGTAGTAGGGAACATTCGCGACCACTCGGATTGGGCGTTGACCTAGCGGCGCAATCAACTCATTTAGTTTTATCTTAAGGAAATCACCTTCGATGATTGTCACATTCATCGTTTCGGAGAGTGTGGTTTCGAGAATGCGCTTTAGGAGGGGGTCGATTTCGACGGTGACAACTCTTTCAGCTTTTGTGGCAAGAGCTTGGGTGAGTGTTCCTAATCCGGTCCCTATTTCAAGGACGCCATCATTCGGGAGAAGATTGGCAGCGTCAATAATTCGATTGAGGGTGTTGAGGTCTACTAAGAAGTTTTGTCCCCATCGTTTGAGGGGACGGATGCCTTCCTTGGCAAGTAACTCACGCACGATGCGCGGCGAGCTAAGATTCCGTTCATTAGTTGAGGACATAAACGCGGACTCGTTTACGTCCGAATCGGTGTGCATCGCGGTTTGTGTTGTAGCCGAGATCGATTCGCCTTCCCTTGATGGCTCCCCCCGTATCTCCGGCGATGGCATAGCCATATCCGTCGATATAAAGGTGTGTCCCAAGGCGTATAATGCGAGGATCAACTGCTACAACCCCATAACCTGCTTTCATACCGTTTGCTGTGCGACCGGTTGCACCCCTGCCGCAACTAGCTGGACTTGGGTCATAAGCCGTGGCCATCATTACGATGCATCGACTTCGGTCATACATCCCGCTACGAGAAGCGAGCACTCTTGGTTCGCTCAAGCGAGATTTTACGGAGTAGATGGCGTCGCGAGGTGGGGCTTTGCGCTCATGAACGAGAACTTTTTCTGAATTCAAGCTCTTTCCCATTAACACATAACACTTATAGTGCTCACCAACGCGTCCTGCCTGAACCGGAACGATCATTTTGGACTGCCCTTTCGGGGCCTTTTGATAGATCGTCTGGTAGGGTAGTTTCGAGCGCACATACATCAGCGGGTAATCAACTTCGATCACCTTGCTATTGTTTTGCGCTATCGATTTTGTAGACGCTTTACCCTTCGCGCCTACCCAGCCAATGGCTGACATAGTCAGAATGAGGAGCAGACTTGCTCTTGCTACGATACGTAGTGTTGCCAAGTATTTTCCCTCCTTCTCGGCTTATGTAGTTTCGGCATTTTACCATGGATGTCTAAATTTGTCAAATTTTGCCTGAAAAGAGCCATGTTTAACCAGTTGTTGTATCCGTTCTATACCTATCTTGAAATATCATGAAATATCCCGATATGTCCTCATTCTGCCTGAGTTATGGCCAAATGAGAACAATATGAAGAAGGGAATATTTGTACCTCTCTAAGCATCCTATGGTGTGAATTGGATTGCCGTTTTCTGCAATTTTCTGTCAATTATGATGTGATGCAAATTCAAAATTTGTACGATAATAACATTGATTGGCTAATTTCAAGCAAAGTCCTATCGTATGATAATTGGAACAGCTTGAGTCAGCATCAGAATCACTTAATAATCGGTTCCCTAAGGGGGGATCTACAGTGAGTAAACTATCTGTCCGTTGGTTGTCCGCTCTGACGCTTATGCTGCTGTTCCAGACCACTAGCTTTGGAAATGAACGCAGCATAGGTTATTATGTCCGTCAGCTAAATGGGGTATCGATGCATATCGTTGTAATTGACATCCATGACCCACAGGTCAGGGTGACGGGCGCTCTTGCCTCCGGTGGGATAGGACGGCGAGAGGGTTTCAACTCGATGATGCATCGTCTCCAACCGACGGCAGCGCTTACAGGCACCTTCTTCAGCATAAAGAGCAACGTGCCGGTTGGCGATATTGTCATCGGTCAGCTTAAAGTCAATCATGGCCGCAGTGTTGGCACTTCCTTTGGGGTCACGACTGAAGGGTTACTTGAGTTCGGTCCAAAGCGTGAGAGATATTGTTCCGGCTTCGAGACTCTATTCAGCGGCGGTATCTCGTTAATTCGACACGGCAAATTATATGTGAAACCATGGTCGGAGGGTTTTCGAGACCGTTCCCTCTATGCACTCAAAGCGCGAACTGCAGTTGCTCGCACCAATAACGGCAAACTTCTCCTCATTGCGACTAATCACCAAGTCCACCTTACCCGTTTTGCGCAGGCCATCAAAAAGCTGGGTGTCAGTGATGCCGTCGCATTCGATGGCGGGGCTTCAACTGGTCTACACTACCGAGGTTCCTACTTAGCTCGTCCTCAGCGAGGGCTAACGAATGTGATTATCGTTTATGAAAGCAACGATTCCTATTGGAAGCACATAACCGAGCTTGCTCCGGGTGTTGCGAAGCATAAGCAAATGGCTGCCATGAAACCTGTCACCCAAATATCCCCCGCCAGCCAAGAGCCGGCCGAATCAACAGTAGTAGGTTTTGGCTCCCCTTTTTTGGCTTGGTTCCTTCTCTTAGCCACTATACGAATGTGCAGTTGGTTAACAAGGAACCCAAAATCGAAAAAGCTGATCGGTAAGTAAGCGTCACAAGGGAAATTTGTCAAGCTTCATTTGTACGTGAAGTAGTATCCATTCACCATTAGAAGCGTGCATAATAAGGCTTGGAATTAGGCTTGCTTGGGGGGGCCTGTTGGAGGAGTATTAAAGATGATTTTGACAGTTACTAGTGATAATTTTGTAGAGACGCTTAATTTACTTCGGTCGGATAGTTCTGGGACACAGGCAGTATTTTTTTCAAAATTTAGCTTGCCGCAAGGCGGGAGCGGCTACCGTTTATCCTATGCCGTTCCAATGCAGCATATGATTGTAGTTACGGATTTGCTGTTCGATGGTAGAACGTCTTTTAGTCCCATTTCCGGTCAGGCTGCTCAAACGGGTGATGCTGATTTTGACGCACTTGTTGAAGCGCTCAAAACGGCGGGTTTTATAATGATGCCGGGCTACTGGACAGATTATCCTGAACCAATGATCAGTGAACCTGCGACAGCTCGCGCAGCAGGCGGAAGTGGGCAAGCGGCAGGCAGTACGTTGCCTTCAAGTTTTTTTGTGGTTGCAATATCCTACTTAACGTCTGAAGAAGAAGTTGGACTTTGGGTCGATGCATTTCCCACGAAACCAGCCGAAGATGAAGCTCTCCAAGCGATGTTCCAAGAATTCGTCGCATCCGGCGACTTGGCTGGAACTTCTTTTTCTGAGTTCTTCGAAGCCTCCGCTCCGAACGTAGAATTCATCAACAGCGATGATATTAACGCTTGGTTGGAACGAAAGAACTAAGAATCGTAGTACGTAGTGCGTTTTCAGAAAAAACTCGATGCTTCGGTAGCAGAGCGATAGTTCCGCTGCCGAAGCATTTTTAATTCGTGTCATTGCGAGGGATGCCTTGTGCCCCGTGGCAATCCCTTCCTAAAACTTACTCATATCCTATCCGCCCTTCGATATGGCCCGGAGGCCTACTCAGGGACACGGATTTGAGAATGAGAAGGAGAAAGAGAAAGAGAAAGAGAAAGATTCCGGAAACTACCCCTACACATTTCCTTGGAAAAGATCGGGGTTCCTGTTCGTGCTTCGTGCCTCGATCCCTACCACCTATCCCCTACCACCCAGCACCCAGCACCCATCACCTATCCCCCACACGTTTAGATGTCTTCTTCTTCTACTCTAAACCAGTTAGCGATCTTTTCTGTTACTGAGAGGATGCTGATGTGGCTGACGGAGCGGGTGAATTTGGACTCCTCGGTTTTGTGGGTGATCCAGACCATTTCGATGCGGCCTCGGCTGATGGGGCGGTGTTGCACTGCTTCGATACTTACTCCGCAGTTACCAAATACGTTGGCGATACTCGCCAGCATCTTTGGACGGTCGGTTGCGATCATTCTGAAATAGTATTTGCTGACTATTTTTTCAATCGGGGTGATTGCATGAAGTTCATGACAGGTGCAGGGGACGCGGCCTGTTGATCCATTATTTAGGTTTCTGGCAACATCCATGATGTCCCCAACGACAGCGCTTGCGGTCGGTTTGCTGCCTGCGCCTTGGCCATAAAACATCACATCGCCGACGAAATCACCATGAATGTAGACTGCGTTATAGACCCCTGAAATGGCAGCTAATGGATGGTGTTTTGGGAGGAATGTCGGATGAACGCGTGCCTGTATGGAGCCATTACCGTTTGACTTGGCGATAGCTAGAAGCTTAATGACATAGCCTAAATCGCGGGCTACCTGGATATCGCGTAGTTGGACTTTGGCAATGCCTTCGCGATAGATCGCAGCTTCGTCCACAGGGGTGGTAAAGGCGATACTCGAAAGAATAGCGAGTTTGTAAGCTGCGTCATGACCATCAATATCATTGGTAGGATTGGCTTCGGCGTATCCAAGTTCCTGCGCCTCTGCAAGCGCGGCGTTGAAATCTTTGTTTTCGTCAGCCATCTGACTCAGAATATAGTTGGTGGTGCCGTTCACAATCCCCATCACTGCTTGTACTTGATTACCAGCAAGCGCGTTTTTCATTGGCTGAATAATCGGGATGCCGCCGCCGACGCTGCCTTCAAATTGGAAATCCAGTTTGCTTTCGTTGGCCTTATTCATCAGCTCAGCGCCATGCTTGGCGATAAGCTCCTTGTTGGCCGTCACGACTTGCTTTTTGTTTTCAAGCGCACGCAGGACTAATTCATGAGCAGGATCGATGCCGCCGATTAGCTCACAGACAATATCGATTTCTGGATCATCGAGGATTTCGTAAGAGTTGTCAGTGAGAAGAGAGCGGTCGACATTAACGGAACGGGGTTTGTCGATATGACGGACAGCAATCTTTTTGATTATGATCTTTGCGCCCGTTTTTTGCTCGATGATGTCGGCGTTTTGGCGAAGCAACTCAACGGTGCCGCTGCCGACTACCCCCAATCCAAGAATGCCAAGTTTAATTTCAGAACTCACCAGGAATCTCCGCCGGTCCAATAAGCATTAAGATATCGTTATGGTTAACAAGCTGACCATTTTGTGCAAGGACTCGAAGTACTTTACCGCCGATTGGCGACGGAATATCGTTGAAGGTTTTCATCGCTTCAATTAGTCCGATTACCTGGCCAGGTTCGATAATATCACCTTCCTCAACAAACGCAGGCGTGTTAGGGGAAGGGAACCGATAATATACACCTGAAGCAGGGGCCATGATAGGGACACCATGAACTTCGGGCGCTACTTCGGGAGTAGTCGGATGAAGTTTCGCTGCCTCTTCAGTAATCGCCACTGATTCCATATGCCGTATTAGCTGCACGGTGTAATCGCCGGATTCGACCGTTAACTCTGTTAGACGGTGATCCTTAACCAATTTTGCGAGTGCGCGTACGGCTTCTAAATCAAAATCAAGCTGTTCTTCCATATCATTCTCTATTATGCACGTTTTTCTAGCGTTACGCCAAATCTAAAAGCGCTAATTGTGCGGAATTGGGTAGACATCTTCCGAAATCGCTTCTCGCTGAACTTCTTTTCCTTTTTGTGATATCTGACGATAAGTGCGAGCCAGCATGTTGCCGTCCGGAAGCCGGCTTATCTCGACGTTTATATCCACTTGTTTACCGAGTGGGGCTGTCGACTCGATTTGGCAGATCAAGCGTGGTCCTTTTAAGTAAACCACTAATCGAATTGGCCCTGAATGAGTGTTAGTAAACTTCAAGTCATCAACAGGCGAGACGGTTGCATCTCTTCCTGCCGCAATATAGCGAACTCGAAGCCCGTGGGGGTGCCTTTCGATGATTTCAAGATCAGCCAGCAGAACGGCGTTATATATCGTTCCCGCGAGTTGGCAAATACCGCCACCAATACCTTCGATTTTACCAAAACTAGTGAGCGTCGGAGCGTTTTTGTAACCTAATACTTCAGTTCTCTCGCCAACAATGTTATTAAATGAAAAGGTCTCTTTCGGCTTGAGCACAAGACCGTTAATATGAGAGGCTGCCAGTCGAATATTGGCGTTACGCGATTTCTCTGAAGTTTCGACATGGGTTGAGAACTCCGAAAGCGTTTTGGGCATAGGCTTTGTATCTAACTGATAGCGTATCTGCGGTTGCTTTGCTGCATTCCGTGAAGGAGAGCAGAAAGCAGCCGCGATTACGCTAAATACCAACATGAAACACAACAATCGGTAACACATATCTATTTTTGAACCGTTAAGCGATTTGAGCGACCGCTGCCTCTCCAGTCGGGCATATACATTTGATAAGCTTTTGTTGGGGCGGCTCGGAATATCCCGGGTGTAACCGCCCGAAGCAGGTAATAATAGACTTGTTTGCCTTCGGGAAGCGTTTCTACTAGCACGGCAGTGCGGTCGTCGTGATATTCGATTTGTGCGTAGCCGTATAGCATTTCATCACTCGAATAATCCGGTCTCAAGCCTTCATACATGTATCGGCTTTCTTCTTCATTTATTGGTTCTAATCCGGCAGGTATCGGGTCTTCAATGAGAACATGCCTAAGCTTAGTAGCGGAATTTACGACGATTTTGACTGCGATTTCATCACCGGCTTTCGCTTGCCCGGAGAATGGAACGAACTTAAAGGTTTCATCAATGTAAGCGTCGCGTCCTTTTCCTTGTTTGACGGGTATATGAATTTGCTTGAGATAGGTTCGTTCGATGCGCAGACCGTGCACTTCTTGAACATTTTGCTCAATCGGGATACTATATCGAGCCAAACTTGCATAGCGCATCGTGCCTTCACCGTTCAGATTGAAGCCCCACTGGTTTTGGCCTTCCTTAAGCAAAATTTTATCGGCAACGATAACTTGTTCAGCTTGAAAGGCGCTATCAGGCGTGAAGTTGATTTCTTTCACGACCTGACCATTCAGCATTATCGAAGCGTTGCCAAGGAAAGGCTTTTGCCCTCGAATTCGAGAGTAAAGAGCGATAGCGCGAACAACCTGAGCGGTATCGTTTGTGGAAACCCACATGCGCCCTTCTCGTTGAAGGGTAAGCCAATAGATGCCGCGGTCGATAATCGGGTCATCTGGGGTGAGCTTCAAGAAACACTGGAGTATTGAAGCGGTCACAAAGGCGTCTCCCTCTCCGAAGTACCAATAAATATCCGATTCCGATTTCCAATAAGCGTTTACTCCCGAGCCTTTCACTACTTTTTTGAGATCATTGAGTATTTCCAAAGCCTTGTCATTTGCGCCGATGCGAATGAGGGATTTGATCAGGTAGGTCTTGCCGGTGTTCGAAAGCTCGTCCTCGCGGTCATAAAGCCGCAGAATAGCTGAGGTGTAGGTCTGGGGGTCTCTATCAACTAGCACGTTTAGCGCGCGGGCTTTCTCATGGAGATTCCATCGCATTTTCGCCACTGCAATCTCATATTGCCACTTCTTTTTGAACTTACTTTTAACCGGCGGATTGACGTCAATTTGCTTCGTTAGGCGGGCGAGAGTTTCCATCCCACGACCAAGACTGTATCGGTCGATAGTGAAGCCAGCGCGTTCGGCATTCGTGAGGGCTTGGATGACGTAGGCGGTCCAATAGGTATCAGTTTCGCTGTAAGTACCCCATCCCCAGCCGCCATCGTAGCCTTCCATCCCACGTATTCGTTTAATTGATACCCGAACCGCTTCCTTCAGCTTTGCTTCGAATTCCGGTCTTTCGAATTTCATCGAATTTATTGCATCGAGTAGGGCAAGGTTGGCATAAACAGGGCTGGTTGTCTGCTCGATACAACCATAGGGATAGGCATATAAAGCATCCGCGGCATCAAATGCCAGCGATAGCAGAGAAGGAGCCAGGTGCAGCTCATAGTGATTAATCCGAGGGTTGCTGTCGGAGGGAATTTCGAACGTTCCGCTTGCGCCCGTCGGCGTTATACCTGTATTTACCTTGAAACGCATATTAGAGTATGGCTGAACTTGGAGTGGCAGTTGCATCGAGTCGTCATACGGGTCACTTTGAGCAGTGAATGTGATGATCGCCGGCCCTGTTGCCGTTGCAGTCGTTGGCCAGTCAATGCGTTGATCACTGCCGGGCGAAACGGTGAGAGTCTGTTTTAATGGCGCATTAAGCTTGAGGTTATCGCCTTCCATTGCGATTTCAATATCAACCGTTATCGGGCTAGGAGTTGTGTTGCGAATAACACCAATCACGTGGAACTCATCGCCCTGAACGACGAAACGAGGTAGTTCCAACTGGGCAATAAGAGGTTTGTTGGCTTTGATACTCTTCGTTGTCTGACCGACCGCAGTATCAGAGGTGACTGCGCGCACTGTTGCCCGCCATTCGGTCAGGTTATCGGGCAAAGTAACGGATATCTGGGCGCGGCCTTCCTCGTTTGTTAGGGCAGTCGGCGTCCAAAAGGCTGTGTCTTTGAAATTCTTCCTGACATCGCGGCTTATCTTAGATTCTTTAACTCTGGCAAGACGCGTTTTGACGAAGTACTCGAGTGATGGCGAGATCGCTGTGGAGATGCGATTATACTGCGGGCCATAGTAGAACGTTCGTATATCCGTTGCGCGGTCTCTGGCGAGGGCGTAGATCGCTTCGTCCACTACGCCCATGCTGACTTCCGCTGAGACTGGGCTGCCGGTTAGGTCACGGGTTTCAATTGTATAAACAGCGGTTTCGCGGGGCAGATATTCAGGTTTATCTGAAGTGACGGACACATTCAGAAGCCTGGTTGGCGAATGGACCATTACTAATTGAACTCGTTGAGCCAGTTTCCCATTTTTAACATAACCGGCCCATATGTAGATATTAGGAAGAAAACGGTTTTCAATCGGAATTTCAATAACCGCTTCATGGTTGTGTGTTTTTACGATGCGGCTTTCAAAATTGGCATTTCCTTCAAGCGAGAACCACACATCAGCGCTCTCTGGGGCGGTTTTGATGAGTATTCGCAGAGGCTCTCCGACTTTCAACTCTTTGCGGTTAACGATGACATCCAGACCGTGACTCTCATCAGCCCACGCAAGTTCACCCTGGTCGCCGGTTACCCAAAGGTAATCATTACTAGTTGATTGACGCCCGTGCCCATCCGTGATAGTGGCGAAAATACGATAACTGCCCGCTTTTCGCGGCGTAAAGGCGATACGATATTTACCATTAGTGTCGGTTGTAACCACAGAGGGTGTATTGGCTCTAGATCGCTTTTCGACCCACTTATTCTTTTCTTTCGCCCACCAGGTTCGGTAGACATCCACATGAACTTGAGCGGAAATTGGTTGGGATGGAATCGCGTTATACGAACGCACTAGAATGCCCACCGTTTTATCGGGAGCGATTACGTAATCTTCAGTCGAAAGAACGACAAATCGTTGAGCAGGCAGGATTGAAGCCGAGGCTGTGTCGTCTTTTTCTCTTCCAGCCACATCCTTCAACGTCACATTGACTTCCATCGTGACTGGCCTTGTGTAGGTATGGCCTTTAAACCGTGAGGGTAGCTGAATGAGAGCGATTCCGTCTGCGTTGGTGGTGGCTTTACCTTCTAGGCGCACTTCGCCATATCCACCGTCACCATAATCTGACTCGTCATCAGTAGAGGGTGTTTCCCAGAACGGAGCGTTTGAATCTTCAACCGAACGCGGCGCAAAAGAAGCCCAATCGCTATAACTTTCGCGAACATAGGCATACCATTCGACTACTGCTCCTTTTACCCCGCCACCAAAGTAGTATTTGGCTTCAACTCTTGCCACCAGCGGATCGCCCGTGATCACCATATTCGGAACCATCGTCACATCGAGACGATATTCCGGTTTGCGATATTCCGAGATAGAGAAATAGGCTTGGTTTTGGATTTGGTTAAATTCAGCGGTTACCGAATATTCCCCAACCGCCCCTTTATCAGGCAGCTTGAGTTCCGAATTAAAAGTTCCATTAGAATTTGTCGTAAGAGACTGTTGATAAATCACAACATCGGAGTTATCTTTAACCGTCAAATCGACTTTTTCGTTGGGCGCGTTTTGGTAATCGCCATTCTGAACGTGGCGAGCGATGCCTTTTATATAGACTGTTTGACCGGGCCGATAGATGGGACGATCCGTGTAAAGGTAGATCGAGGTTGGATTGAACGCGCTGTTTTCGTATAAATTGAGCACGGAGTAGTGCTGTCCTATACGAGCTTCAACAGTACGCGATTTCTCAGACAGCTTCAGTTCTTGAAGTCCATTGCTGTCCGTAATGCCGGATTGTACGCGATATCCTTCGGAGTCTATATATGAAATAGTCGCATTCGTGACAGGCTTGTTCGTAATTCGGTCGACAACCCAAATAACTGCGCCGCCTGCTTTCCCTTTGGCAACCAAGCCAATATTGCTAATCCAGAATTCCGTTTCAGCTTTAGCTTTCCCGAGGCCAGCATAAACTTTGTACCATCCAGGCTGATTCACAGGGACTACAAATTCGCTCACCGTGTAAGTTCTTTTACCTTTTGAACGCAATTTCGGATTAAGTGTTGCGACCAGCTTCGGTTTGATTTTACTTTTCCCGATCTGAGTGGCAACATCGGTTGGAAAGTAAAAGACTTGTACCGATAGCTTTCGCGCCTGTCCTCCAAAACCAACGGTTATTTTGGGCTGTTCGGTAGTTGTGAATACAGGTTTTGAGGAGCGAAGCTCCCAATAATCGGATTGAGAAAAACAACAAGAAGCAAATAATAGCCAGGTTAAAAGCAAAGCTCTTCTCATAGCGCACCATCCTTCGATTGGAAAAGAATCTTATATAAAGAATATTAGCGAGTAACTTTAAAGATTCCTGCAAAGAGACAGATTATTTAAGACTTTTTTTGGAGCTGAGTTTAAGTTAGCAGAAGACGTAAAGTTTGATTGCGTAATTACATCGATATTGCCTGAAGCCCTGCCCAGGGTGAGATGAAATATTATTAGAGGAAGGAGAAGGTTAAGATATAAAATGGGCGCAACTGGATTTGAACCAGTGACCCCCTCCTTGTAAGGGAGGTGCTCTACCGCTGAGCCATGCGCCCGAGAGAGTGGAACCTGAACTTACGGTAGGTTATTATATCGCTTGTTGAGCAGGTGTGTCAACGAAGGGCCTTTCTCAAATCAAGCAGAAAAAAAATGGGCGTGGTAAAAAATACCACGCCCTAACCTGATTGAAGGTTTGGCTTCTATCTTGAATTGCGCTTTAACTATAAAGACATACTAATTACGATTATAAGAACCGACTTTATTACGAAGGAATAAATAAGACGAAAAAACGTTTTACGGTATAAACCTAAATTGCAATTTCCAACATAACAATCGGAATGAGTAACGACACGAAATGCCTTTTTAAATTCTCTTTTTAGTTAAACCAATCCGTATAAAATAACGGTAAGCACAAGTAAAAGCAAAATGTTATGAGTAAATTTTATCATATACTCACAGTTAATATTATACAGCAAAAGTGCTTGAAAAAAGAAAAATTATGTTAAAATGCTTATTTCGATGGTGTTTTTGAAGCTGATTCTGGTGTGAAAGGCGGGGGCGCAGTCTCTTCTTTATCATCCGTATCTTTCAGGGGGATAACATTTCTACCTTTATCGAGTTTGTGAATCTCGACTTTTTCCGCGCCTTCTTTTGTATAGACGATGAGAAGTTGGGGATGTAGCTCTGCCCCTTCATCATCGGTTAAAACCACATTTCCGATAACAGTCAGGGTCTCCGCGTCACGATCGAAACGAGCCTTATCGGCGGTTAAGTTGCGCCAATGCCCTTTATCGAGCTGCTGTCTGGCCTTAACAGCGCCAGTCAGGTCGGCAACACGTTTTGAGCCATAGTAATATTCGAGCTTTTCAGCGGTGATAGTAATCGGATGATTTTTAGCTTCAGTCAGGGATTGGTCGTCCTGTTTGGAAGTGTCTTTCTTAGACTTAATAATAATATTGAGATTGCCTGTCACCAAGGCGTACTTGCGTTTCCTCTCCATTGTGAGCTTATCGCCATGTACTTCGATTTTGGGGTCGCTCATCATTAGGCTGCCGGTAGCTTCAATGATTTCTGTTTTCTTATTGTAATTTCCCCGCTCGGCCTTCAAAGTGGTATCGCCGTCAATAAGTTGAAAGTCCTCGAGGTGGTATAAGCCTGCGGCTTCATCGAAAATAGCTTTGGAGGCTGTAATAGCTCCTAGGCGAGTCTTGTTACTCTCATTAGGTGGAGTCGGTTTAGATGGTGTTTCAGCTAATAAGACGGTATCAGAAGCGACTATCCTGATATTTCCACTTACAATAATACGGCTAGTATCCATTTGGTAGTCAGCATGATCGGCGCTCGCTTTTATGGCATCGTCCGAGATAGAAACGCCTTCCATAACCGCAACTTTGCTCTTTTGTTCCGCTTGAAAATGATCCCACCCTAGCGTAAGGGGGACTTTCTCTTTCGATTTAGGCTGCCAGACGCCTTGTTCGGCAATGATAATTCCTTCTTTGAGACGAACTTCAGCCGTTTGTGCTTTTATGGGGCCATCGCGAAGAGTGCCACTCGGTTGAGCTGCAAAGATGGTCTTTTGGTCCTGACGCCATACCATGGATTTGATATTTAGTTTGCCTTGTTTGAATTCGAGAGAGCTATCCTCTGCAGTGATGGTACGACTTCCGGTGTCATATTTTGCAGTAGCGGATGAGAAAGTAGCAGTGGGTTTCCCTTTATCAAAAAGGCTCGCGCTCTTAACATTGTAAACCTGCCAAAGCTGACGATTGCGTGTCCCATCAATTCGTGCGGCGGTCATGGATAGGACAGGGATTCCTTTGGATTGAAGCTTTAACTGCACCTCATCCATCCGAAGCCCAACTGGTCCCATCCCCGCTTCGTAAAAGGAACGGGTCAAATAACTGAATGGATCTACCCGCTTAAGGGAATAGATCCCAAAAGCGATGATTAAGACCAGAGCGCTCCAGCTTAAGATACGTCTATGTTTTTTTAACCAAAGGACGCTGTTGACCAAGTACCCACTCCTGCCATTCCTTCGTATGTTTCTAATGACAAAGCATACCCAATCTTAATAGGAGGCTATCGAAATGATAAAGCCTCCTATTACATCATCGTTATTGCAATGGCATTTCAATAGCCGGATATCTAGGGATGATCCGGTGGCGGCGGGGAGCTGCCTTCGCTGTATACGTACACATTACCGATATTGACTGTGCCAGTCGGCAAAGGAATAACAGCGGTTTGAGACGGATCGAAGAACGGAGAGTCGAAATTGCCTGATATATCGACTGGCAATTGGTACACTTCGATCTTTGTTGTAACCGTGTTCAAAAAACCGGCATAGCCCTGTGTATAACCCGATGGAACGACTACAA
>JBAXQP010000007.1 GCA_037131655.1 bacterium
TCTTCGGTGGTTTATTCAAAAGAATAGCGAATACCGGCTCAATCGAGAAAACACTTTGTGTCTTGCTTGCTTATGATGTGATTATCGTCGGATTAGCTGTTATATGGCTCACTAAGTTTGCTGGTGGAAAAGGTATAAGCCTACGAGCGATTGGATGGCGGACTGATAACTTCTGGAAGGATGTTGCATGGGGTTGCGGAGGATATTTAGCGACAATACCTTTTCTAATCTTAGCTGTTATCATTGCGGCGTTTTTCGATAATGTGCTTCCTTCTAAAGCTAATCCTATTGGGGAAATTGCTGAAATGACGAGCACATTTAGTGGGCGTTTGTTGGTATTAGCAATGGCATCCGTATTTGCTCCTTTGGTGGAGGAAACGTTCTTCCGTGGAGTTTTATTCCCAGCGATATGGCGGCGTACGCGCCGGCTTTGGCTGGCAATATTTGCCTCAGCTTTATTCTTTGCTTTTGTTCATCCTCAATTCCTTTCAGGCGCGCTTGCCATTACAATAATAGGTTCATTCCTTGCGTTATTATACGCAGAACGCCGCTCGCTTATTCCAGGAGCAGTTATGCACGCCATCCATAACACCGTCCTGATGATTTTAATCTTCCTCTTATATTCAAGTTAAAAGGAAACCGCCGATAAAATCGGCGGTTTCTTCTTGGGATAGCGACCATAACTTTGCCTAAATCATCGACCTAAAACCCGAAACTTCATAGGTAAAATTCGTCTCCCTTTGAGGTAAGGACTGATAACTTGATTGGCCCCGGAACTTAATGTATCCTTACACTCTCGAAAGACGATCGGGTAATAGATGTGATTAAGAGCAAAGTCGGTAGCTTGGATTTGCCCGGCAATAGCGCCAGATGGGCAATGATGCATCTTGGAAATCTCCTTTAAATGGATACTTAAAAAACATAAAAAATAAACCTAACAAGTTTATTATACAGGCACGTTGGTGATTTGGCAAGAGCACAATTCTTCATTTTTACGAATACTAGTATTCCTACTAGTATTCGTTTTACTAAGTAGTAATTACCGTGTTGGCTCAGATAATAATTCGTCTAAAAATGCAGCGCTTTTCAAGTCATGACCAAGCAAGTGTCGCCAAAATGAACGAGTAATTCGAGCAATATTGCCGATTTGTAGGATTTCATCCGACGGCCTATCGGATCGAAGAAGGTCTCGTATTTCGGGCAAAGCCTCCAACGGGATACGAAGCGAGTCGCGAGTCTGTGCTCCGCATCGAGCGCAAAGCAACCCTCCGACTGATGGGCTGAAACCTGCCCATAGTCCTGTGGGGACCTTTTCGCATTGAGCGCAGACATCGACCATAGGTTCATAACCAAGATTGCCGATGAGGTGGAACTCACCCCATCGCAGCGCGATTTCAGGATTAGGGGAGTGCTCGAGTTGGGTCAATACAAACTCAGTGAGTTCGAATAGCGCCTCGTTAGGCTCGCCTTCATGGACAAGCGAGTCGAGAAGTTCACACCAATAGAGGGCGAACGATAAGCGTTTTAGGTCCGAGCGAAGTCCCAAATAGGAATGAATAGGAACTACTTGGGTGACAATATCGAATGTCCGACCGACTGCCAGTTGAAATTGGCTCATAGCCAATCCTTCGGTCAAGCTGGCCAGCTTTGCGCCAGGTTTACGGGCACTTCGTGCTATGACTTCAATTTTGCCTTTTTCTCGAGTGATAAGGGTGAGGATTTTATCGGCTTCAGCAAAGTCTTTGCGGCGTAAAACGATGCCGTTCAGAGTATATGTTGGCATTGCATTTCCTCGATTCTTGACTAAAGCTCCAAATCTTTACGGCTGCGGCTTATTTGGACTGAAGCTTTGTCAAGGATAACTTTCGCTGGCGGCAGTCGCTTTCCTACTTTAATTGTAACCGAAGATGCGGTCGTGAAGTGTTTAAATAACGCTTCGACAAGCCGATCGGCAAGACGCTCGAGTAGACGAAAACGTTCATTTGTTCCAATTTCAACCACTAAGCGCGCGACGTCCGAGTAGCTGATTGTATTGTGCAAATCATCAGTTGCGCCCGCATGCCTCAGGTTTGTCTCGATTTCCATATCGACCACAAACCGATGCCCGATCTTCTGCTCCTCATCGGAAACCCCATGAAAAGCATAAAACTCAATCCCCTCGAGAACGATTCGATCATTCATGTCTCTATTTTACTAGTTTTCCGTAATTGATTGTGATGTAGGTGGATAAAGAGATTCGGAAATCATGCTCTAAAGTAAAGTCCGTTTCCTTTCGATACGGTCAGAAGTGCTACAGGTTTGTCTTTGTAGGGGCGAAGCTTGCTGCGCCCTCCGGAGGGCAGAGCAAGCTCAGCCCCTACATTCAAAGACGATGACACTGATTATTAAAAAGGTAATTGTTATTATTCGTTCTGATAGACAGGCGTTTAATTGCGTAATAATACTCATGCGGTAATTTTGGATCATAAAAGCTTTCGCAAGTCATAGCAATAAGCTGAGTTCGGGTACGATAGGGAAATAATGGATAGATATAAATTAGTAATGGCTAGGTATCGGGCGCTTTGGGCGCTATTGGCAATTTTCATATTTACATCAGTCGTGCTTGCAGACGATCTGACTGATATACTAAATAAACATGTGCAGGCGATGGGGGGCATGGCTGCACTTGCTAAAGTTCAGACCATTATAATTCAAGGTAAAGCTGATGTCGGTGGCGTCGTTATGGACTTAGAAGAATACTATCAGGCTCCCGACAAACTTCGTCAGGATGAGACATTTGGTGGGCGCACTTCGATTTTATTGTACGACGGCAAACAAGCCTGGTCTCGGGATTCGAATGGAAAGGTAGTCCGTTTGACTGGCGAAGAAGCAAAGAGCACTCGTACCGAAATCTATGCTTTCGGACTGACCTATATCAGCAACCCATCCAATTGGAAATACATCAAGCATTTGGGTAATGAAATAAGTACCGGCCGGATTATGTTGGAATTCAATCCGCCGGATGGATCCGTTGCAACGTTATTCCTTGATCCTAAAACCTATCTGGCAACCGAAGTCCATCAAAAGCAAGATGGTGATACTATTCGTGTCACCCAGGAAGACTATCGCCAAGTCGATGGTATCCCCTTTGCCTACAAATATCACATCTCAAATGGAAGAACTCAATACGATCAGGTCATTAATGTCGATAAGATTGAATTAAATTCCCCTCTGGACACAAGCCTTTTTGTTAAGCCTGAAGCACAACTGGATTATAAATGGACTAGCGGGCAGAAGTTTGCCGTGTTACCAATCAAGTTCAATGGCAATCATCTATATGCTGCCATCAGTGTGAATGGGAATCCTGTTTACATGCTGGTCGATACTGGCGCCGGCTCATCCGTCATTAGCTCTAAACTTGCAAAGAAGTTGAAGCTGAATTCTGCAGGGAAGTTTGAAGTGAAAGGTGGAGGTGGTTCTTCTACTGGGGGGATTCTGAATGGTGTTAATTTTGAGATAAAGGGGCTGAAGCTGGAGAACCAGTCGGTTCTCGAGATGGAAGTGCCGATGTTGATGGACTTTGAGAAAGAACTAGGCGGTGTCCTCGGATATGATTTTTTAGGGCGTTTTGTGGTGAAGTTCGATTATATAAAGCAGGTCATCACTCTTTACGATCCCGATGCTTACAAGCCAGTCAAAGTGGGACATACAGTGTTCCTCGAATTGGATGGCAGAACTCCGATCATATCAGGATCGCTCGATGGGATGCCTTGCAAACTGCGGATCGATACTGGCTCAGATGGCACGGTCTCGTTCAGTGAGGCTTTTGTTGAAGCTAATAAGCTCAGAAAAAAGTATCCCTATTCAACCTCTTCGGCGGCGGTGGGAACTGGCGGGGCATTCTATGAGACTCTTCATCGGGTGAAGAAATTCAGCCTCGCCGGATACAATATGAATGATTTGCTAGCGACTTTTTCCGCTGATGAAAAAGGGTTTGAAAGTGATGGTGTTCAAGGCAATTTGGGCAACAGCATTATCAGCCAGTTCACGCTGATAATCGACTATCCGCACGAACAGGCCACTTTCATTCCGAATTCTAATTTTGGCAAAAGTGATGACGATGGCTATTTTCTTGGGATTTCTCTTTCTGAAAAAGCCAAGAAGATTGTGATCGATTTAGTTGAGCCTTACACTCCTGCTTTCAAAGCCGGTGTTAAGGTTGGAGATGTTCTGCTTTCTATAAATGGGGTAACCACTAAAAAGCGTTCTGTTGATAAAGTTCAAAAAATGATCGACCATGACAAACAAAAATCCTACACCCTCGTCATTAAGCGTAAAGGCAAGGTGTTAACCCTGAAAATGAAGTCAGCTAAGTATCTCGATAGTTCTATGTAGAGGAGGCTTTCTATGTTGCGTTTAAGAATGAAGTCGCTACTGCTTGTTGGTGTTTTATTACTGCCCATTTTGCAAGTAGGGGCAGCAGAGAAGTTGTTCCGATTTATTGCCTATGGCGATACGCGTGATGGGCACAAGGTTCATCAGGAAATCATTAATCAAATGATTCAACTACATCCCAAGTTCGTGATCAGTACGGGTGATTTAGTAAATGATGGCAGCGAGCCTGCTCTATGGACTAAGTTCGATAAGATCACTGGAGAACTGCGCAAGACAACGCCTTATTATGCTGCGTTGGGCAATCATGATATTGGTGGAGAAGGCTTTGCTACCCGAAAATTGCGGCCTAAGAATTCAGGGACAGAGATGTATTACTCCTTCGATGAGGGGAAATTACATTTCATATGTCTTGATACTCAACAGTCCATAAAGCCAGACAGTAAGCAGTACAAATGGCTGGAATCGGACCTTAAATCGGCGAAATCTCGCGGTAAATTCATAATTCCTTTCTTCCATGTAGCTGTTTACTCTGTAGGGGGTCACGGCAGTTCGTCTTCACTTCAAACCATATTGGTTCCGTTGTATAAAAAATATGGAGTGAAGCTATCCTTCCAGGGGCATGATCACATCTATTATCGAACGCTACGCGAAGGCACAACCTGGGTTGTGACCGGCGGCGGGGGCGCTCCGATTTATCCAATAGACATGACCAAAGCCATCCCCGGCGACATAGGCGCCACAGCCAATCACTTTTGTCAATGCGATGTGTACTCCGATAAAATAGTCGTCACCGTCTATACGCCAACTCTCAAGAAAATTGACGAATTCACGATCCCGTTCACGAATAAGACTGGGAAGTAGAGGTATGAGAACACGTTCAGGGTGATGTCACGTTCGGACGTTTAAAAATAGAATGCGGCGAGACGCTGACACTACGGGGATTTTTGAAAAATATGGTTTGCAGGTAAAGTAGAGGGTATGGAAGAGTATAAGGGTCGGCGAGTCGAAGTTGTGGTTTGGCTAATTTGGGGATGGGGGATGTTTGCGGCGGGCATCTTTGCGATGCTTTGGCAAGCAGGATTATTCCACCGGTATCTGCCACCTCTCGATTTGGGGCGGGGATGGTTGATCTTTCTTCCTGGTCTATTATGTCTTGCCTCTTGCCGAAAAATTGCACAAATGCGCGGTTGCTCTGTAACGGTTACCAATGAGGCACTAGAAATCACTCCCTATCGAGGTAAAACTTTTCGTATAGAACTTGGAGATCCTATAAAGATCGATCACCGCATGATGATTACTTATCTCCCCTACCTTAGCTTCACAATGCCCATTCCTGTGTTTGAAACTGTATTTCGCATCAGCCAGGGCAACAAAGAGTACTTTATTAACCTAGACCGTTGTGAAAATCCCAGAGAACGGGCTTATCAACTTTATAGAACCTTCGTAGTCCAGCAGACTCAATAATCTTATATAGCCTTAAACAGTCTTGTGCCTCCAAGGTATAGTATTAAACGCAAATCAGCTAAATCCAATTAAATTTATGAATACAATTAGAATTCGCGCGCATGCTAAAGTGAACTTGACGCTCGAAGCGCTTCAAAAGCGTTCGGATGGGTATCACGACATCGAAACAGTATTTCAGGCAATTAGCCTATCCGACCGCTTGACGTTTCGAGCGGTTGAGACTTCGGGAGTGGAACTTGTTTCTGAAGACCCAAAGATGCCTAAAGATCAATCGAATCTTATCGTTAAAGCTGCGAATGCTTACTTTGAGGCAAGTGGGATCAATCCTTTTGGAATAGAAGTTAATGTTGTCAAACGAATTCCAATGGAAGCGGGACTAGGGGGCGGTTCAAGTGATGCTGCGGCAACGCTACGGGCACTCAATATGATGGTGGATAAGCCGGTGGATCTTGAAAAGCTCGAGAAGATAGCTTCTACCCTTGGCGCTGATGTGGCCTATTTTCTTCGAGGAGGCACTGTTTTTGCATCAGGAATTGGCGATGATTTGAAAACTCTTTCTGACTTGACCCCGATGCCATTAGTCATTGCGAAACCGGATGAGGGAGTTTCGACTGCCTGGGCCTATGAAATGCTTGACAAAACCCCGAAATCTAATTCGCCAGGAGCTTCAAGAAAATTGGCAGAGGCAATAAATAATATTTCGGCTCTAAGCGATCTTGCGCCTTTGCTTTTTAATGATTTCGAATCGGTCGTGATGGCCGAAAAGCCTGCTATTCAGGCTGTTGCAGAGGCTTTAACAAAGGCAGGAGCTATTCGGACGTTGTTATGCGGCAGCGGATCAGCGGTTTTTGGGTTATTTGAAGTTCCTCATCAAGCTCGAAACACGGCTGCTGTGTTGAGTAAATCAGGCTTATGGGCCACTTACGCATTCACTGCGCCGGCTTTATATACACAAACGGCAGGAGAAGAATTGGAATGAGCGGATTGTCAGCGGTTATTCTTGCGGGAGGATCAACTTCTCCTGAATGGCGTGAGCAAAGTGGTGCGGAGAAGCGTGCTTTGGTTCCTTTTCACGACCGGCCAATTGTGAGCTGGGTTATCGATGCAGTTGTAGCGAGTGGATGTGTCGATACAATCATTGTCGTAGGCAATATTACCGATGACCCAAGAGTGAGATGTGTGCAGGAAGGGAAGTGCTTTCTCGATAGCGTGAAAAATGGAATGGCGGCAGTTACGGATGATTACTTCTTGCAAGTGACGGCTGATATTCCGTTCCTCACTTCTGATGGAGTAAAAGATTTCGTCGATCGTTCGTTGGCTCTAAAGGCTGATGTTTGTTATCCGATAATTTCTAGGTCAGTTTGCGAACAGCAGTTCCCCGATATTAAACGCACTTATGTTAAATTACAAGAAGGATTATTTACAGGCGGTAACCTTGGCTTAGTTAACCGAAGTTATATTGAAGCTCGCATGGGGTATTTGGAAAAAGCGTATGCCGCCAGAAAGAAACCTCTCAAGTTAGCTGCAATGATAGGCTTTGATACGCTTGCTCGATTTATATTAGGTCAGATCATCCCGAGTTTGTTTAGTATAGGATATGCCGAGCGTAAGGTCGGTCGGCTCATCGGCGGTAAATTGAAGGGTGTTATAACGGATTACGCTGAAATCGGGGCTGACATTGACACGCTTGAACACTGGCAACAATTCCAGAAGTTGCCATTTCCTGCGTTCCGAAAGTGACGATGAGGCGTCTGTAAAATAGCGGCCTTTACGAAATATCGGTACTTTTACATGTTTTTGAGCTAGCCAATTCTTTAAAGTTGTTTTAAGGGGGCTAGTGTGAGGTATTGTAAGAGCACTAACTTGCCGTTAGTTTCGCCTGCCCCGTCTGCTTAAACTTCGGGAACTGCGCGGGTAGTATAACCGTCTAAGAGGCTGCACAAGTAATTCGGTGATAAGGAGTCGTGGCTGATGGCAAATTTGGAGGTGAAGGGAGACTTGGACGACCATCTGAAAGAGAATGATCTGGAGGAATTGAAAAAGCTGCGTGAATTTGGCCAATCCCTCCAGGATAAGGTCTCCCAACTCGAAACAGCAAACAAGACGCTCCAGCAGCAGCTTCAATCGCTACAACAAGGCAAAGCTGAAGTCGGTGAGACGCCGACACCTATCAATGAATACGAATCGACGCTTCGCCGCCTTGTTCAACGCGTTGCGATGATTCTGCAGGCAGAAAAAGCGGTCTTTATGCTTTTTGATAGGGAAACAGGCGAGCTTGCTGCAATGCCTCCCGCCTATGGGGTAGATGAGGATGGAATTCGCGCTTTACGCGTAAGAGCAACAAGCGGTGTCTCCGGTCAAGTCTTCCGAGAAGGCGTACCGGTCATCGTCCACGATGCTGTCGGCGACGAAAGAACAGTCAAAGAAAACGTCGTCTATCTTGGCGTACGCAACCTCGTTGCCGTGCCGTTAGTAATAGAGAAGCGCGATGAAGATAATCGCCTTCTTGATAAACAAACAATTGGCGTTTTGCATGTCTTCAATAAGCGACATGGCGGTCAGTTCAACGACGAAGACGTTCGCCTATTAGAGCGCATGTCGCGCAACGCAGCTTCCATTATCGCCAATCTCCAAATCTTCCAGGAAGTCGTAAAAGAGAAGGAAGAGCTTGAGCATACGATTGATAGTCTCTATGCCGGATTGGTATTGATAAACGGCAACGGGCGTGTTGCTCAGATGAACCAATCGGCCCGTAATATCTTCCGAATCGGGCAAGAAGCGATTGGTAAGCTTTATAACGAAGCCTTTAATGATGAGCGGTTTGTTAAACTGATAGAGGATTCAACAAAGCAAGAGGCAGATTCACAAACCGAAATCACTGTTAATGCCGAAGACGGTCACGATCACATCTTTCAGGTGCAAAGCGCTTTAGTAAGAGGTGATCAGGATCGAGTAGTGGGCACTGTGGCGATTCTGAATGATATCACCGAGTTGCGTACTATTGAGCGAATGAAATCGGCATTCGTCGCAACGGTTTCTCACGAACTCCGAACTCCCCTTACCGCTATTAAGGGATTTGTCCAAACTTTATTGATGGATACAGATGGTTCATTCGATGAGACCTCTCGAAGAGAATTCTATGGGATTATTGATAGCGAATGCGACCGACTAACCCGCTTGATTAACGACCTTCTTAACATATCTAGAATTGAAGCCGGCGAAAGCTTGAAGCCGAATTACAAAGAGGTTAATGTTAGGCAGCTTGCTCAGAAAGTGCTTATGATCCAGAATCAAGCAACCCAAAAGCATGCGCTTAAGTTGGATGTACCTGAAGACTTCCCGTTAATTACAGCCGATGAAGATAAGCTGGATCAGGTACTTACTAACCTGATTAATAACTCGATTAAATACTCACCGAATGGCGGTCAGATTACGATTATAGGACGTGTTGAGGGTAACGATATTCTTCTGGCTGTCAAGGATGAGGGAATGGGACTGCCCAAAGACCAGTTGCCAAAGGTCTTTGAGAAGTTCCACCGAGTCGATAATAGGGACAATCGAAAGATCTACGGAACCGGCCTCGGCCTTTTCTTAGTCAAGCATTTGGTTGAAGTAGTTCATCAAGGCAAAATCTGGGCTGAGAGTGAAGGCGAAGGTAAGGGGTCTACTTTCACGATGCGCATCCCCAAGAAACTCGACCCATCAGAAGTAGATAACGATAGCGCAAGAGCCGTTTCAATGTAAGTTCTAAATAAAAAGGGCACGGCTATAGCCGTGCCCTTTTATTATATTTGTGCCTTAGCTTAACTTGTCCTTTGTCTAATCCCTGCTATTCTTTTGTCTCTTCGGGTTCGTTTGGTTCGGGGTGACATTCTATTTTTACTTTTTCTATGCGGCGGCCGTCTGTTTGAGTGACCGTGAACCTTGGGCCTTCATATTGTATTGATTCGCCTGCTTCAGGCTGGTGGCCTAAGTAGCCAAATACAAAACCACCGATAGTATCGAATTCTTCTGAGTCTAGACGAAGACCAAGGCGTTCGTTTATTTCATCCAGATGCATTCGACCATCCACAATGTAGACATTCTCGCAGACTGTTTGGAACATCTGCTGTTCTTCGTCGTATTCATCCATGATGTCGCCGACGAGTTCTTCCACCAGGTCCTCGATAGTGACTAATCCTGCTGTTCCACCGTATTCATCTCGAACGACGGCAATGTGATTGCGGTTAACGCGCATCTCGCGAAGCAGCGCGACTACCGACTTATTCTCGGGGATGAAGTACACTGGGCGCATAACTTCCTTAATAGTAAATAACGTTAGAGAGCCGTTTAGTTTCGCTAGCACGTCTTTAGCGTAGACAATTCCCACGACCTGATCGATTGTTTCTTCGAAGACCGGTATGCGCGAAAAACCGGTTTCAGCGATGAGACTGACAACATCTTTGGTGCTTTCAGTAATATCAACAGCTTTTATATCGGTTCGAGGGGTCATCACTTCACGGGCGATTGTATCAGTGAACTCAAATACCGATTTAATAATCTCGGTTTCTTCTTCTTCGAGTACCCCATGTTCTTCACTTGTTTCTACGATGACCTTTAATTCTTCTTCAGATATCACAGGAGCCGCGAAATGAGCATGACCGCCAAAACGACGTACGACTAAGTTACTGACGCCTGTGACCAGAACTACAAGTGGATGCATTAGACGAGCTAAGAAGTCCATAAAGGGGGCAACTCGCAGCGACCATATTTCCGGATGCTGCATGCCCAAGCTTTTTGGAACTACTTCACCAAAAGTAATCAAGAAGAAAATAGCGACCAGTGTGATGATTACGACTGAATATGGCTCGGGATTCGAAATATGAAGTAGGTTATAAATGGGCATTGCCCATAGAGTAAATGGGTGAGCAAACTGAGTTGCTGCTTCAACTGATGCAAAAGCGCTGGCAAACTCGACACCGATTTGGATCGTGGCAAGGTAGCGAGGCGGGTTACTGAGTAAGCGTTCGAGACGTTTGCTATTACGCCGGTCTTCCTCGATTAGCTGACGCACACGGCTTCGCCTGAGTGATACAAGTGAAGTTTCGGATATTGAGAAGAACGCTTTCACTAAAATCAGGGCAACGACTAAAATAAGTCTTCCCCAAGGAATCTCGCCATTAGATGTTCCTTCTGGCGCGTTTCCTTGTGCCCATATAAGGTTAGCTCCGAACCAAAGCAGAGCAATCGTTACCAGAAAGGTAAGCCATGATATATTTTGTTTCTTAGCCCGTTTTGCGGGCTTGGTACGTAAAGGGGGTTCAGGTATATCAGTGCTCACTGTCTTTTCCTGCCTTCTAGAATTGATCCAATCGTGAGGGAGCCATTAGGCTTTGTATCGTTTAACATAAAGTGGTATATCATCTTGTTATTGGTCCCGGAGAGGTAAAGAAATACATGAGTCCGGCGATCAGGATGCCCAACACCGCTCCAAAGGTTACTTCTTGGAGGGAGTGTATTCCTGCTTCGACTCGGCTCTGTGCAATTAATGCGGCCAAGATAACCGCTAATATCGCCGTCAAAAAAGTTGGGGAGATGACGATAATGGTAAACGCGAGGAAGAAGCCGACTGCGCTGTGCCCGCTAATCAAGCCACCCTTCCATATTGTCCCACGGCCCCCTAAAACTTTGCCGATTACCATGGTAATGAATATAATTACGCCACAAACGATGAGGGTTGTTGTCGTCCACCCCGCATCAGGTTTGCGGTTGAGCTTAATCGCCAGCAATTCAAGGTTGCGCTGTCTTAAAAATAGAATAGCCCCTACAATAATTGCATTCATCGTGGCTATCAAAACCGCGCCTGCAGCAATATCCTTGGCAAATTTAGCCTGTGGGCTATATTGCTGCGTGACCATATCCACCAACGCTTCTATGGCCGAGTTGATCATTTCCGTTACGAGCACCAGTGATATGGTGAATAACAGAATCAGCATCTGACTAGTATCGAGGCGGAAGATCAATCCTAGCACGAGCACTGCGATAACGGTGAAAAAATGAAATCGCATGTGCTTTTGTGTGCGGAAGACCCGCATAACACCTTCAAACGCATATTGAAAACTATCTATTGGTCTTTTCGTTCTCATATTATGATTCCGCTAGGGTCCCCCAATCATCTTCCATTTTATATCCTAGCTCTGCGGCTACGCTGCGAGCTTTAGCGATCATTTCGTCGTAGCCCTCTTCAGTTTCGTCATTATATCCTAATAGGTGAAGACAGCCATGCAAGGCAAGAAAGACGGTTTCTGCTACCAACTCAATTTCTCTTTGCTGCGCCTGACGCTCTGCAGTATCTATCGAGATCACAATATCTCCCAGCACATCGGGATCGTTGAACGGAAAGGACAGCACATCTGTTGGCACATCAAAACCCCGATAAGTGCGGTTCAACTCGCGAATAAACTCATCGTCGCTAAGGACGATGCTTACTTCCGCTGGAGATTTTTGTTCGTGTTGGAGTAGCAAGCGGATCGCTTTAGCGATGGACTGCGACGCTACCCGGCGGGCTGACCGATTGGAGATCATTATTTCGGTCCGCCTTTTGGGAACCGTCATTAGTTGTCACCTCAGGATAATCAATTCGCTGGTGGCGGGATGCAGTTAAAGTTTGCACGAATGCTTTTATAATTCGTTTCAAGTCGCCAAAGGTTAGATCGCACTCATCGAGTTGGTTATCAGTGCGGCGATCCTCTACCAATTGCGTGATAAAATGTTCGAGCCGAGAAGGCGAAGTGCGGTCAAGTGTTCGAGTAGCAGCTTCTATTGCATCGGATAACATTACCAACGCGGCTTCTTTCGATCTTGGCTGCGGGCCTGGGTAGCGGTAATGTTGTTCGAGCATCGGATCGTGCTCCTCGCATTCTGCTTTGGCCTGATAATAGAAATACGTAATCAAACTTGTCCCGTGATGCTGACCTATGGCATCTATTACCGGCTGTGGTAAATTGTGCTCAATTGCCATCTCCACGCCATCTCGCACATGGGCCGAAATAATAGTGGCTGAAAGGGAAGGAGAGAGGCGGTCATGGACATTTGAAATGCCTTGGTTTTCTATAAAGAAATCGGGTCGTTTGAGTTTGCCTATGTCATGGTAATAAGCGCACACACGAGCTAATAAGGGATTGGCTCCAATCGCTTGTGCTCCTGCTTCGGCAAGGTGGGCAACCATTACGCTGTGCTGATAGGTTCCCGGCGCTTGCGTGCAGAGTTCTCTCATTAACGGTTGTTCAGGAGAACAAAGCTCGAGCAATCCCCATTCTGTGACTAAATCAAAACTTCGATCAAGCGCTGCAACAACTAACCAGAACAATGCCACTGCGCCTACCGCAGAAACAGCGGCGAATCCAGATGACTTAGCGATTAGCAGCCACGGTTGTCCAGCGATGCTTCCCAAAGTAGCGGTGGCTCCGGCATAGCATAAAATAACAATTTCGCCTGCTTTGAGAAGGTCAGAGCGTTTCTTAAGCGGACAAACAGCATGAGCTCCCGCGACACCTGCTAACCATGCGGCCGTTACTACATCCAAGCTGCAGGCTCCAGTAAGAGCACAGCCAAACGCTAACACTGTGGCAAAGGAAGTGGCGGCGGTGGCATTCAGAAGTGCGCCGATAGTGAGCGCGCCAACAACGATAGGGGCTGCAGCTAAGGGAGCAAGGGTGAATTCAGCGGCTCGTTTTTCTAAGATAAATCGTACCAACTGAACTGAACTGACGCATAAAAACACAGAAATCCAGAGAAGAAGGGCTGCTTTGTGCTTTTGCCAAGGCATGAGGTGCCATTCGCGGCTGTGCATTCTAATCAAAAGAATGCCGGTTAAAGAAAGAACTAGTACTCCAGCCACGTTTTGAATCCGAAGTGGGTTTGGAGGAGGTATAAGAAATAGCGCAGTCAAAATGAGCGTCCCCAATAAGACCCACCAACCAGTTTTGGTAAGGCCGGTTATGCTTTGCTCAAATGACCGTTTAAGTCGTGAAAGGACGCGAGAGCGGCGACTAAGTCGCATAATATTCAACTCCTGCGGAGCTTGTCTGCCCTAACGCCCCTACACTAATTTCCATTAACGATAAATTCATCGTCGTTATAAAACTAAAGAAGCACCTAATTACTTGCCACTTTAGCGTCTTCGTCTGCGCGCTTTGCGTCGTTTACGATCGCTTGGTTTCTCGTAATGCGCGTGCTCTTTAAGTTCTCTTAATATTCCGCTCTGTTGCAATTGCCGGTTGAAACGCTTGAGAGCGCTATCGATTGACTCGTTCGGCTGAACTTGGACTTGGATCAATACTGCTAAGCCTCCTTAAGTTCGACAGAAGTAGCTACTGCCGCTGTGCATTCATCGCCTCAGGCGACATAACACAGTTCAGACAACGTTAAATTCTACCTGTGAGCGTTGAAAATGTCAACTCTAATACCTTTGGCGAGCTTACCTAATCACATTGTTATGATAAAAGAAGGATGTTTAGCCATCATTGCCGCAAAGTACAGGAACCTAAACTACTTTGTTAATTATTTATCGGTTGCCATGGCAGCATTTATCAGGGTAACGTCTCTTGTGTAGATTGGCAGGCAGATTTTAAGCACAAGAGCCAAGAATTAAATACAGCTCAACTTTAGAGGTCAACGTAATGAGTGAGGAACTGGAATCGCTTCGGAAAGAGATTGATGCTATTGATGAATCATTACTGAATCTTATGAATCAGCGTGCAGAAATCGCAAAGCAGATTGGCGCCGGTAAACCCGCGAATAATGCGCCTTTTTTCTCTCCAGAACGTGAGGAGACAATATATAAGCGTCTTTTAAAGATCAATAAGGGACCTTTGGAAGACAAGCAGGTCTCCGCAATCTTCCGCGAAATTATTTCGGCGGCGCGAACTCTTGAGAAAGCATTGGTTGTGGCTTTTTTGGGACCTGAAGGCACTTTTACTCATATGGCGAGTTTACAGCGGTTTGGTTCTTCGACTACATTTCTTCCCGTCGATACTATTACGGATACCTTTCAGGAAGTCGAGCGTTCGAATGCCGATTATGGGGTCGTGCCGGTTGAGAATTCGACAGCGGGGGTAGTGCCGGAGACACTTGATACATTCCCGCAATCGAATGTGCGTATTTGTGCAGAGCTTTACGTGCAAATCGCGCACCATTTGGCCTCGCATCAAAAGAGTTTAGACGACGTCAAGAAGATATACACCCACACCCAGCCTGCGCAGCAGTGTCGGCGATGGCTTCGGACTTATTTGCCGAATGCGGAGATTGTCGAGGTATCATCGACATCTAAAGCTGCTGAAATGGCGAATGATGATAAAATGGCTGCAGCGATTACCAATAGCTTAGCAGCGGAGCGGGTGGGGATACCGCTTTTAGTTGAGCACATCGAAGATAATCCGCACAACCGTACGCGTTTTTTGGTGATCGGATATAATGAGCCTCGATCGGTTGGCAAGGACAAAACCTCGCTTATGTTCACTTTACGCAATCAACCAGGCGAGCTTTATCGAGCGCTTGGCGCATTTCAGAATGCTGAGGTGAATTTGACAATGATTGAAAGTCGTCCGGCTCAGCGAAGTGGGTTCGAGTATGTCTTTTATGCCGATCTGCAGGGACATCGTTCGGATGGTAAAATGGGGGTCGCATTAAAAGATCTTGCCAAGTATGTGACTGATTTAACAATATTGGGAAGCTATCCGGAAGCGGAATAGTACCCTTAGGAGGAATTAATGGACGGATTTAATGGACTTGGGTTAGGATTAGGCAATTTATCGCGGTTATCTAAAGCTAAAACACGATCGATAAGTGCAGAGAACCCTACCGGTGAACCTGGAAAAGGGGCGATGGCGATAGAAGGAAGCGGCGCTCGATGTGCTCGTGACCTTGGGAAGGGTTGGAAAGTCAATCCTTGTATGCCGGTCAAAGCCGGCGAAACTTTTACGATGGCTGATATCGAAGGTCCCGGGGTCATTCAAAGCATATGGATAGGTGGGAATATCTCACGTAATTACATTCTTCGCTTCTATTGGGACGATCAGGAAGTTCCTTCGGTTGAAACACCGCTTGGTGATTTTTTTGGTTGCGGATGGGGACCTTGGGCGCAGATATCGTCATTGCCGGTAGCGCTAAATCCTAATCGCGGTCAAAATTGCTACTGGGAAATGCCTTTCCGAAAGCGCTGCCGAATTACATTGGAGAATCGCGGCCCAGATGAAATGGTTACTTTCTACCAGATCAATTATGCTTTGACTGAGGTTCCCGAAGATTGTGCTTATTTTCATGCGCAGTTCCGCAGAGTGAATCCGCTTCCCTATAAACAGCCTTATACGATACTGGACGGCATTAAGGGGCAGGGACATTATGTCGGCACGATTATGGCCTGGGGCGTCAATAATGTCGGATGGTGGGGTGAAGGAGAGATTAAGTTCTATATGGACAGCGATACCGAGTTCCCAACCATCTGCGGCACCGGAGTTGAAGACTATTTTGGTGGTTCCTATAACTGGGACGTCAATGGTAGCTATACAACCTTTACTACTCCTTTCTTAGGGATGTATCAGGTTATTAAACCCGATGGACTTTATCAATCCCAACAGCGCTTCGGTTTATATCGCTTCCATGTGATGGATCCTGTGCGTTTTGAGGATAAGTTAAAAGTTACCATTCAAGCCCTTGGGTGGCGTAGCGAAGGGCGTTATCTTGCCATGCAAGACGACATCGCTTCCGTCGCATTATGGTATCAGACCTTACCAACCGCTCCATTTCCGGAACTGCCGGATAAAGATTATTTGGAAGTTATTTAATCAAAAAGGGACGAGCCGATGGCTCGTCCCTTTTTGAGTTTTGCTGTCGAATGCAGTGCCAGGCTTACCTAGTTCTCCAGAGGGCACAGCAAGCTACGCCCCTACAAATATCACTTACGTCACCCTGAGAGTAGTCGAAGGGTCTTACGGAAGATGCCTCGACTTCGTTCGGAATGACGTAATGGAGGGGGCTATTTCGGCACAACCCGTCTCGTAATAACGCAAGCAATCCGCTCTGACTTCTCAGGAATATGTACTAATTTACGGTAACTTTTCCATGTCCCTCCAATTGGGGCCGATGGAAATATCGACAACTAAGGGGACATTTAGTGAGAAGCAGTTTTCCATGATGCGTCCTAGTTCGGGGGCAATTTGGCGGACTTCGTTATCGGGGCTTTCGAATAGGAGTTCGTCATGCACCTGTAGGAGGACGCGCGTGCTCTTGTCTTTGAGGTATTTGGCGATATGGATCATTGCCCGCTTCATGATATCGGCGGCGGTACCTTGGAAAGGCGCATTAGTGGCGGCTCGTTCGGCAGCTTGACGTTCGAGGTGGTTTGCCGAGTGTAATTCAGGGAAATATCTTCTTCGTCCTGATAAGGTGGTCGTATAGCCGACTTCTCGCGCTTGCTTTACCAATTTGTCCAAATAGGCTTTAACTTGAGGGAAGCGATTGAAGTAGGAGACGATAATCTGATGCGCTTCCGGTATAGGAATTCGAAGCTGCTGTGATAAGCCGTAATCGCTCATGCCGTATAAAACGGCAAAGTTAACGGTTTTGGCTGCGCGTCGTTGATCGTTGGTGACTTGTTCGGTGGGAATACCAAAAAGAATGGCGGCAGTGGCTTTATGGATGTCCAGGCCGGCTTCAAAAGCTTGCATCAGCGCGCTATCACCCGTTGCGTGGGCGAGAACTCTTAATTCAATCTGGGAGTAGTCGATCGCAAGCAGTTGATATCCCTTCTCAGCCACAAAAGCGCGTCGGATTTCGCGGCCGATTTCGCTCTTAATGGGAATATTCTGCAGGTTCGGATCCTGGCTGGATAGGCGGCCGGTGCTTGCTACTGTTAGGTTGTAGGTGGTGTGAACTCGGCCATCTGCACGAATAAGTTTAGGCAAAGTATCCGCATAAGTGCTCTTGATCTTCGATAGCTCGCGCCATTCGATTATCTTCTCAGCAATCGGGTGAAGCAATGCGAGGTTTTGAAGGAGACCAGCGTTGGTTGTAAATGCTCCTGACTTAGTTCGTTTGCCGCCCGGAAGGCCCATCTCGGCAAAGAGAACTTCCCCCAATTGTTTTGGCGAACCGATATTGAATGGATGCTTGGCCAATGCATAGATTTCAGATGCAACTTCTTCGATGCGCAGGTTCAATCGTTCCGATAATTCGCCAAGATAATCGGCATCCACTTTAACCCCTAGCTGTTCCATTCGAGCGAGAATAGGGATGAGCGGGATTTCAATCTCATCCAAGACTTTCCTCGTCCCTTCTTTATCGAGTTTAGCGAGCATGGGTTCGCGTAATTGATGGATAGCGGCGGCGATATGCGCTGCGCGATTTTCAGGATCAGTGATCGGCGGCAAGTGGGCATTGAGATAATCTTCAACAAGGCTGTCTATCGAATAACTAGATCGAGCGGAGTCCAGCAAATAAGCCGCAATCATCGAATCGAACATAAGCCCTTGTGGATGTATCTCATGTTCATATAGCCGTAGCCACTGATGTTTTACATCATGGGCAATTTTCGGTAAATTCGGGTTTTCAATCGCATTTTGGACAGCTTGAGGAGGGAAGAGATCGAACGATATCCAGGAAGCTGTAAGTCCTGAAGTTGCCAGCGCTATCCCATTTTCGAGCGTTACGATGGCAAGCGATTTGGCAGTATTAATTTCCTTGACGATTGTCTTGGCATCACTGTTAATGTTTACCTGCACGGGTAAAAGTTCAGTGGTCGGTTTTGCAGCTTCAGGCTTTGACGTGCCTAATTCAGCAAATACGGTCGGTAAGCGGCGGATAACAGATCGGAATTCAATATCCTCGAGGAAGGCTGTTGCTTTTGCTAAAGTCTGATCCGATGGCCGATATTGCGTAGGTTCGAAGTCAATTGGTACGTCAGTAATGATCGTTGATAGCATAAGGCACTGTCTGATCTGATCGGTATTGTCTTTGATTTTGTGACGAAGCTTTTCATCTGCAATCTCATCCGAGCGTTCAATCAGGTTTTCGACAGTATCGAATTGGAGGAGGAGTTTGACAGCGGTTTTTTCGCCAACGCCGGGAACACCTGGAATGTTATCAGAAGGATCTCCGCGAAGCGCTTTGAAATCTGCAACCTGATCCGGTCTTAACCCCATTCGTTCGATTACTGCTGGTGCATCATATCGGTGGATATCTGTGACTCCGCGAATGGTTGCGATGACCGTTATCCCATCACGCACTAATTGAAGCGCATCGAGGTCGCCGGTTACGATAAGCACATCGTAACCTTCTTTTTGAGCTTTCAAGGCGATAGTGCCGACAAGATCGTCTGCTTCATAGCCTGCCAGTTGAATATCAGGAACATCCAGGGCATGGATAAGATCTTTGGCAATTGGGATTTGCTGCTGAAGTTCAGGGGCGGTTTCTTTGCGATGGGCTTTATAGTCAGCAAATTCCGCATGGCGAAACGTTTTAGCCGGAGAATCAAAGGCAACTACAATCCCGTCTGGGCGTTCGGTTGAGAGCAGGTTAAGGAGCATATTGACGAAACCGAAAAGCGCATTGGTTGGCCGCCCATCGGTTGTACTCAAAAATCGCGTGCCAAAAAAAGCTCGGTACAATAAACTGTGGCCGTCAATAACAATGAACTTAGGAGCGGTTGACAAATGGTCCACTATTAGATATACTCCCTATGCACTAGCCGAAGTGGCGGAACGGTAGACGCGGCGGTCTCAAAAACCGTTGGGGGAAACCTCGTGCGGGTTCGATTCCCGCCTTCGGCATAATCTTGCAATATTTCTACCACGATAATAGCACCTGGCGATCTCTAATTGCCAGGTGCTATTACTTGTCTCAGCTTCAAATTGAGGAGTGATTCTAGCGATATCTGTCCCCGAAATGGGTGAAGAAATCGTCACAATATTCCAACCGACCCGATAGGCCTTAGTGGATAAATCGGTGTCCAAACTGGTAGATTATTGGACGGATGGACTATTCAAAAGTGGTATTTGAAACGGAAATTAATGAGGCTGCAGAGGTTCTGCGCCGGGGTGGATTGGTGGCGTTCCCGACTGAGACTGTTTACGGTCTCGGTGCGGATGCTAGTAACCTAAAGGCGCTTGCTCGAATGTTCGCTGCCAAAGGCCGCCCAACGAGCCATCCGGTTATCGTTCACTTAGCGGAGGTTATGATGCTTCCGGAGTGGGCAAGCGAAATCCCTTCAGCAGCCGTCCGATTGGCCGAGCGATTTTGGCCAGGCCCGATGACTCTCATTCTGCCAAGAGCGCAGGGTGTGCTTGATGCTGTAACTGGAGGTCAGGATACGGTGGGGCTTCGAGTTCCCAATCATCCGGTTGCGCTGGGCTTATTGAAGGCATTTGGGGGTGGGGTCGCTGCTCCATCAGCCAATCGTTTTGGAAGGCTTAGCCCCACATCGGCTGAGCATGTTAGGATGGATTTAGGAATTCTAGTAGATATGATTCTAGATGGCGGCGCATGCACGGTTGGGGTCGAATCGACAATATTGGATTTAAGTAGGGAACACCCGGTACTTCTTCGTCCAGGCGCCATTACGATTGAGATGCTGACGGAAGTTCTTGGAGAACCCCCCTTAACAAAAGAAGCCTTTTCGACAAGAGCACCCGGCACATTGAAAATCCATTACGCGCCAAAAACCCCATTAAAAGTGGTTAATTCCGAGGAATTGATGTCGTTCGTCGAGAGCCTATTATCAAACGGTAAGCATGTAGCTGTCATGGCGCGAAGGCCATTGCCGGAGGCAAATCCTAACTTGCATTGGCTTATTGCTCCTAGCGATGCTAAGAATTATGCTCACGATTTATACGCCAACCTTCGCTTTTTGGATTTATTAGGCACTGATCGAATTATTGTAGAAGAAGTTTCTACCGATGTAGATTGGCAAGCCATCCAAGACCGCCTCCAACGCGCTGAGGGGAATGGGTGAGGGGATCGAGGCAAGAAGCAAGATGTGTTATTCATAGCCAAAGGCGTGGAATCTGTCTGGAAGATAGTACGTTGCATTCAGTAAGGCTAGGAGGGGGTTGCTTCGGCACATGCATCCTCGCAATGACACTGAACTGAATTATTGATGCTTCGGTAGCAGAGCAAAGCGGCGCTACCGGAGCTTGCCGGACTAGATGAGTAAGATTAGGATAGTGACTTTCTGAAGATACAAAAGGAGATAATAATGGATAAATTTTTGGTTGGGATAGTTATGGGGAGTGATAGTGATTGGGATGTGATGCAGCATGCGGCACGGCAGTTGAAAGAGTTTGGCGTCGCTTTTGAAGCCAAAGTGCTGTCGGCGCATCGGACGCCGGATGCGGCTTTGGCTTATGCCGAGACGGCGCGTGAGAGGGGATTGGCTTGCATCATCGCAGGAGCTGGCGGGGCGGCTCATCTGGCGGGGGTTATGGCTGCCAAGACAACTCTGCCGGTGCTTGGTGTTCCAATGCCCTCGAAATATCTTAAAGGCATGGATTCCTTGCTTTCAATCGTGCAGATGCCAAAAGGGATACCTGTGGCGACCTTTGCGATTGGGGAAGGGGGAGCGGCTAACGCGGCGCTCTTTGCAATTGCTATTTTGGCCGTCAATGACCAGGCGTTGATGGAGAAGTTGGCGGCTTTTCGTAAGTCCCAAGAGCAAGCGGTACTTAGCAAATCCTTGCCTGAAGTGAAGTAAGCTCGATAATCTTTACGTGTGGTAGAATAGTTTGAAATCTAACCTCATCTAGGATGAATATTATGCCGGATAACCTTCGTAGCAGATTAACTACCCATGGGATTCAGCGGTCACCCAATCGTGCAATGTTGCGTGCAGTTGGATTTGGTGACGATGACTTCGAAAAGCCAATCGTCGGCATCGCGAATTCCTATAGCAATTTGACCCCATGCAATGTGGGCATAAATGATTTAGCCTTGCGTGCGGAATCGGCGCTAAAGGCTGCAGGCGCTATGCCGCAGGTCTTTGGCACCATCACTATCGCTGACGGTATCTCGATGGGAACTGAGGGCATGAAGTATTCCTTGGTATCGCGAGAGGTTATTGCTGATTCTATAGAGACCGTTTGTGATGGTCAGTGCATGGATGCGGTACTCGCTTTTGGCGGTTGTGACAAGAATATGCCCGGCGCGATAATAGCGATGGCTAGACTGAATATACCGGCGATTTTCGTGTATGGCGGAACGATTAAGCCAGGCAGTTATAAAGGCCGTGATCTTACTATCGTGAGTGTTTTTGAGGCAGTCGGTGAGTTCAGTGCGGGGAAGATTAGCAAGGAAGAACTGCTTGAAGTCGAGCGGCACGCATGCCCTGGACCTGGAGCATGCGGCGGGATGTATACTGCCAACACGATGTCTTCAGCGATTGAAGCGATGGGACTAAGCCTGATGCACTCTTCGACTA
>JBAXQP010000008.1 GCA_037131655.1 bacterium
TATCATAAAGGCCCGCGTGCAGATGATGCGCGATTTAGGACCTGCAATCAGCCCGTTCAATTCATTTTTATTCATACAAGGTTTGGAAACACTCGCGCTACGGATGGAGCGGCACAGTGCCAACGGGATGAAAGTCGCTAATTTCCTTAAGAATCATCCGAAAGTCAGTTGGGTTGTTTATCCCGGTCTTGAAAGTGATCCGAACCATGAGGCAGCAAAGAAATACCACAAACGCGGACTTTACGGAGCGATTGTCGGTTTTGGCATCAAGTCCGGCTATGAGGGAGCGCTTAAGTTTATCGATAAATTACAGCTTTTCTCGCTCCTTGCCAACGTGGGGGATGCTAAATCGCTCGTGATTCATCCATCCAGCACAACACATCAGCAGCTTAGTGTTGATGAGCAGGCTGCGGCAGGCGTTACTCCGGATTTTATCCGTCTTTCGGTTGGACTCGAAGATATTAATGACATATTGGAAGACCTCGACCAAGCGCTCAGTGCCAGTTAATAGCATGGCAGCATTAAATCCAAAGGAAAGCAAGGCTTCTCCAGAAAGCCATGCCGCTGTTGTGCCGCCACAATATGACGGAGTTGGTTTGGTAGAAACTCAATACTTCGAGTTCCCCTGCCTAGACCTCGAAGTTGGCAAACGCCTAGAGCCGGTTACTCTCGCTTACGAAACCTATGGGACACTTAATGAAAAGGGCACGAACGCAATTCTTATCTGTCATGCCTTAACCGGCGATGCGCACGTGACAGGTTGGCATAAAGGGGCAAATGTTCCGGGTTGGTGGCACAACTGCGTGGGGCCGGGTAAGGCTTACGATACCGACCGCTATTTCGTGATTTGCAGCAATGTGATCGGCGGATGCATGGGAAGTGTCGGCCCACCGAGTATTAATCCCGCAACCGCTCAGCCCTATGCGCTTGATTTTCCCTTTGCAACTATCGGCGATATGATTAACGCTCAGAAACATTTAGTTGATCATTTGGGCATTAAGAAGCTGCTTTGCGTCACCGGCGGCAGTATGGGTGGGATGCAAGCGCTCCAATGGGCGGTCAGTTACCCAGATCAGGTTCAAACTGTCGTGTGTATTGCCGCTAGTGGGCGTGAAACCTCTCAGCAGATTGCATTCAATGAAGTCGGCCGACGTGCGATTATCACCGACCCTAATTGGATGGGGGGCAATTATTACGGCAGAAGCATCCCTTCCGCTGGGCTTTCAGTCGCCCGAATGATTGGCCACATCACCTATATAAGCGATGAGGCGCTGCACTCGAAGTTTGCCCGAAAGCTGCAGGATAAAGAGAAATTTGATTACCACTTCGACACCGAATTTGAGGTCGAGAGCTACCTTCGCTATCAAGGCGATAAGTTCGTCCAGCGTTTTGATGCGAATTCATACCTTTACCTCACTCGCGCGGTGGACTACTTCGACCTATCGGCTGATTTTGGCTCGATTAATCAAGCATTCTCAGCGGCGAAATCACGGTTTTTATTTATCGCCTTCTCATCCGACTGGCTTTATCCGCCTCGGCAGGTGAAAGAGCTTGTTAAGGCCGCCAAGTCAGCCGGGCGCGATACCACTTATGTTGAAGTCGAAACACCCGTTGGGCATGATGCTTTCTTATTGGGCAGCGAAACCCAAACAGCTGCAATTTGCAACTTTTTAACCGCAGAACAGGAGCGATTTAATGAAGACGCTTCCTGAAACCCTCAACACCCTTCGAGTGGATCATGATGAGATCCTACGGCTCATACCGGAAGGTTCGCGCGTTCTCGATCTCGGTTGCGGCGACGGCACGCTGCTTATTCGATTGATTAACGATCGAAAGATAACCGGCCAGGGGGTCGAGATTGATGCTCAGGCGATTTTAGAATGCGTTGGGAAAGGCCTCAGCGTTTATCACGGTGATATCGACGGCGGGTTGGGGATGTATGAGGACAACACGTTCGATTACGTAATTATGAACCAGACCCTGCAAGTCCTGCATCATCCGCAACTGGTACTGCGCGAGATGCTGCGGGTGGGAAAATATGCGATCGTGAGCTTACCGAATTTCGCGTTTTGGCGAGTGCGAAGCCAGTTATTCATAAAGGGCGTGATGCCGATAAGTGAGGATCTGCCCTATGACTGGTTCGATACGCCAAATATCCATTTATGCACTGTGAAAGATTTCTACGGTCTTTGCCGCGTTGAAGGGCTAAAGGTTGAGGCCACTCGTTTCGTGGGTTCCCCCCTCGCAACCATATGGCCTAACTTATTTGCTCGTACGGCTATATTTGTCGTTAATAGATAACCTGGAAGATAAGTTTATTTTTGGACAAGTATTTTGTCCGTTAGCTGTGCCCGTGTCAATCTCCTCTTTGCCTTAGGTTTAATTTTAGCGATAGGCCTTCCCCCATATTTATGACTTCGCCGAAAAAGGGGGAGGAGACAGGTTGGGTAAGCCTTTAGCTTTTCTCTTGTCACAAATCCTCACTTTCCCCTTCAGCTTTTGCCACAAAAGACCGATAAATATACGGGGGCGCAGTTCTTTACCCCTATAGGGGAGGAAAATATGATTGCTCAAGTTGAAACGGCTGTTAAAAAGCTGCATCTTGGTTGTGGAAAAGACATAAAAGCTGATTGGACTAATATCGACTTATTGCCGGGCTTTGGAGTCGATATTGTGGCCGACCTCGATCAATGCCGCACAACACCACTGCCCTTCGAGGATAACAGCTTCGATGAATTCCTGGGAAGTCACCTCTTGGAACATCTTCACGATCCGTTAAGCTTAATGCAGGAACTCCATCGCATTGCAAAACCCGACGCATTAGCTACTTTTAGAGTTCCCTATGGCGGCAGTGACGAAGCCTACGAAGACCCCACGCATGTCCGTCAATACTTCGTCAATTCATGGGGTTACTTCTCTCAGCCATTCTATTGGAAAGCCGATTATGGCTACCGCGGCGACTGGATAATCAATAAACTTTATCTTCTTGTTTCACGCCAACGATATGAGGGACAAAACCCGCAGCAGATTTTTAACGAAATCATGATGTTCCGCAACGTCGCAATCGAAATGGTCGCCGAACTAATCGCCGTCAAACCCATTCGAGAAGCCAAATCCGAACTTCAAACGCAGCCAAATATCGAAATACAACTAATTTAATAGTCAAATATCAAGTCCGCATATAACAGATATGCGGACTTTTCTCATTCAAGAACGGTCCCCTCTCCCTCTTTGGATTAAGATTAGAATTTCCGAAACCACTTCTGTCTCCTTGGGAAATAAGGGGATTTGCATGTCCCATGAATCATCCTCATTGGGCTTCAGGCATCCAGCCACTTGGCGAATAGGGTAAAATTATCATAGCTGGGGCGATAATTCGTCTCAGCGAGGTGCATCTTCTATGGCAATGAATTTCTTTAGACGGTTTTTCGATACAAGTGAACGTGAAGTTAAGGCTCTCATGCCCACCATCCAGCGCATTAATGAGATGGAAGAGGACATGAAGAAGCTTTCGCTAGAGGACTTCGGACGGAAGACCGATGAGTTCAAAAAGCGCCTTGAGAATGGCGAAACTCTCGATGATATCCTTCCTGAGGCGTTCGCTCTTTGTCGTGAAGCGGGCAGGCGTACTCTCAATATGCGTCACTTCGACGTTCAGCTATTAGGCGGGATTGTGCTTCATCAAGGGCGCATTGCCGAAATGAGAACGGGTGAAGGTAAAACGCTTGTTGCGACCTTGGCGCTCTATTTAAATTCGCTTGAAGGCAAAGGCTCACACCTCGTTACGGTTAACGACTATCTTGCTCGACGTGACGCAATCTGGATGGGGCCGATTTATCACATGCTTGGCCTATCGGTTGGAATCATTCAAGGCCAAAGCGCTGAATCGGACGAGAGCGGTGGCTCCTATATTTATCATCCCGGCTTCGAGTCGGATGACCCGCGATATATGCACTGCCGTAAGGCTGAAAGACGCGAAGCCTATTTATGCGACATAACCTATGGCACTAACCACGAATTCGGCTTTGATTACCTGCGCGATAATATGGCTTTTGATGCTGAGGAACTGTCTCAGCGAACACTCAAATACGCCATTATCGACGAGGTAGATAGCATTCTAATCGACGAGGCTAGAACCCCGCACATCATCTCAGGCGCGGTACAAGAGGATGTTTCACGCTATAAGCGTTCAGACCAGGTTGTAAAACGGCTCATGGCAGAGCGCGATTACAAACTCGATGAAAAGGCGCATTCCGTCACTCTTACAGAAGAGGGCATTGATCGTGTTGAGCAATTACTGGGAATCCCCAACCTAACTGAAGATCCTGAGGAGATGCACTTCGTTAATGCTTCACTGAAAGCATATGGGCTTTATCACAAAGACAAAGAATACGTCGCGAAAGACGGAGAAATTCTTATCGTCGATGAGTTCACCGGGCGATTGATGTTTGGTCGACGTTTTTCTGATGGACTTCACCAGGCAATTGAAGCCAAAGAAGGCGTCCCCATCAGGCAGGAGAACCAAACCATCGCGGTTGTCACTTTCCAGAACTTGTTCCGCCTCTACAAAAAACTCGCCGGCATGACCGGTACGGCTAAAACGGAAGAGGACGAATTCCGAAAGATTTACGGTCTGGATGTTGTGCTTGTTCCAACCAATAAGCCGATGATCCGAACGGACTTCCCCGATCAAATATATAAGACTGAAGAAGCAAAATTCAGAGGGATCACCTTTGAGCTACTTCGGCTTTATGCAAAGCAGCAGCCGGTTTTGGTTGGCACCCGTTCAATCCAGATGTCGGAGCGAGTTTCCAGCCGTCTGACTTTCGATCGCCTCCAATTGGCCTGCGCGGCTCGCAAGCTGCAATTATTCTTCGAATCGGATAAGAAGCAGCCTAAAGATAAGAAACAAGCTTGGCGCACAATGCTGATGAAGCGTATCGACCAAATTTCACCAAGCCAAGTTCAGCAAATTGGCCGTGAAGTGGACGTCAACGTTAAGATGACCGATCAGGAAAATATAGAGTGGTTGCGAAATCAATTTAAGCTCGAACCAGGCGCTGATGAATATCTCGAAGAAGCGCTTAAGCATGGTATCCCGCACAACATCTTGAACGCGAAATACCATGAGAAGGAAGCTTTGATTATCGCTGAAGCCGGTGTAAAAGGCCGCGTCACGATTGCTACCAACATGGCAGGCCGTGGTGTAGACATTCTTCTAGGCGGTACTATTCTTCCCGAAGACTTGAGACAGCAGCGTGAAGAATTAGATGAACTCGAAAAAACGACTGCTGCCCATGAAGAAGAAGAAATACCTGAGTTCACTCCGGATGCTCCGGTCGCCGGCAACATGGATGATGAAATCCCGTTTGGCGAAACATTTGTGTCGTTCCGAAGAGGAGGAAAGCAGCGCGCTGCGCCTCCATTACCACTCGACCAGCAGCAGCGTTCAGTCCTGGCTGACGAAGTGCGCAAATTGACTGGTGTCTATATTCTTGGCACAGAACGCCATGAGAGCCGCCGTATTGACAACCAGCTCCGCGGCCGTAGCGGTCGCCAGGGTGATCCCGGCGAATCTCAGTTTTTTGTCTCTATGGAAGACGAACTGATGCGCTTGTTCGGCGAAAAGACCACTAATAACCCCCTTCTAAGGGCTTGGCCTGAGGAAGAGCCGCTGGCAACTAACGTCCTTTCGAAGATGATCGAAAAAGCGCAGCAAAGAATCGAGTTCCAGAACTTCCAATCCAGAAAGTATGTTTTGGAATATGACGACGTCTTGAACGTTCAGCGCGATCTTATCTATAAACAGCGTCGACAGGTGCTTTTAGGCGAGGCGAACCTGGATGAGGTTGTTTTTGCCTACTTGCATGAGATCCTCGAAGAACGTGTGAGTATCTATGTGACGGATAGTGTCCCACAATCCGAATGGGATATTGAAGGCCTTTACAAGAACTTATGCGAATACTTTCCTCTTCCCAATTTTGCCCAGCCAGAGGATCTTAAGGGCAAGAAGAGCGGCGATCTTGTCGAAATGCTCTGGGAGTTCGGCAAAACAGCCTACGAGCAGCGCCTGGAAGAGTTTGGCTCGGATGAACTGCATGAGTTAGAACGATATGTTATCTTGCGTGCTACTAATAGTAAATGGATGGAGCACCTAGCGCAAATGGATTATTTGCGTGAAGGGATCGGGCTTCGCGGTTATGCTCAAATTGATCCACTCGTTGCCTATAAGAAAGAGGCATTTGAGATATTCAAGGATACGATGGCGAACATTCGCAACGAAGTCATTATGTGGGTGTATCACGCTCGCGTTCAACCACAGACAAGGCGCATGGTCACAATGGATGACAATGATCAAGGACCTGCAAGTGGCGGCAATGGAACCCCCCGTACACCGCGATCTAATACCCCCGCTGACCCTTCAGCAGGTAAAGTAGGCCGCAACGACCCCTGCCCCTGCGGCAGCGGTCTAAAGTATAAAAAGTGCCACGGTAAATAATAACCCCAAGGCGCGGCCAAAAACCGCGCCCTTTTCTTTTTCAAGCGACAACTGGCCGGATTGTGCTTTGCCGACGCCTTTTGTGCGTTGGACTTGGTAGGATTCGGGGATGTCAAAGAGGGCTTTTGGGATACAGAAGACGTCTCTAGCCTTCGAAGAAATCCGAATCAACGCGTTTCACATCGTAGCGCTTTACAAGGGCAACGCCTAAGTCATACTCGATCATCAGTCTGGACAACTCGAGGCCATCGATCAGGGAGAGGGTAAAGCTCTTGTTGCTACGAGCATATTCGAGAGCGCTCTTGCTAAACGATGACGTCGTGATGAAGACTCCTTTGGTTGCGCCTTGCCCGCTAAGCGCACCGACGAAGGCTTGTATTTCCTTACTACCAACGGAGCCGTTGTCCCACCGTTTGGCTTGTAAATAGATCTTGTCCAATCCCAGCTTATCTTGGTTAATGACGCCGTCAATCCCCCCATCTCCTGATCGGCCAAGAGTCTTGCCAGCTTCCATGTCAGGCCCGCCGTAGCCGAGCTTGAGCATCAGTTGGACAATCGCCTGCTCAAAAAACGCAGGCGTTACGCTCTTAACCACTTGTAGTATCTCCTCGGCAAGAGCCTCTCGGTGCTCTTGATAGGCGGCATCCATGGTCTCCGCTGGCGTTTGCTTCTCCGCGCTGATGCTGTCCTGGTCGTCCAAGAGGCCTACAGAAACGCCAGTAGCCTTGCTTCTGGTTCGCCTCTGGAAATCAGCGAATTCTGGAAAACACGTCAGATCGCTTGGCTTGATTGGGTTTGGTGCGACTTTGAGGTAATCGAGACCCCGTTTGGTAATTCTGTAAATCCCTCGGCTTTGATTCTCCAGCAGTTTGGCTTGGCGAAGATATGTGCAAGCCCACTGAACGCGATCGCTCAAACGTGTTTTCTTGCCCGAGGGTGTCGGATCGTCTCGCTCTTCTTGAGTCAGGTGGAATAAACCTGCAATAGAGACTTCAACGTCTTTCCATACCCAGTCTCGTCCATCCGCGAGTACTTCTAGGACGGGACGCAAAAAACGATGGAATTCAGGTACGGGCATAATGATCCTCCTGCTCGGCACGCATAGATTCGTTCTTGTCGAGCATACTCCCTATTTTTACACAAGACAGCCTGAATTCCTGCAAGTTTTTTTAACCACCCCCCAATCCGCTTATTCTTTTGTAGGGGCGTAGCTTGCTGCGCCCTCCGGAGAACAGGGCAAGCCCTGCCCCAACATCGGAAGATAAATATTCCCCTATACACCCATTGGAAAGGGGGACATATTCGGATATGCCTTTCGCCTCTTGGGTAGGGTATCCTTTTCTAGCGAGAATTGTGGATGAAGGGAAGCTAACATGCCTGATCTATTGCTGGAAATTGGTACGGAAGAGATACCGGCCGTTTATATGAGTGACACCCTTGAACAGGTGGAACATGTATTCAAAACAAAGCTTGAAGATGCTCGAATCGAATTTGAAGATGTTCGAATGTTCGGCACACCACGGCGCATAGTTATAAGGGTGCTTGGGGTAGCGGAACAACAGCAGGATCTCAAACGAGCTGTTCGCGGGCCTGCTGTGAAGACTGCTTATGATGCTGAAGGCAAACCCACCAAGGCTTTAGAGGGCTTCTTGCGTGGCCAGAGCATTACTATCGACCAACTTATGCGAATCGATACTCCTCAGGGTGAATATGTAGTCGCTTATAAGATCGATGAAGGCAGAGTGACAATCGAAGTATTAGCCGACTTAATCCCCGAATTAATTAAAAATCTTGCATTCCCCAAGTTCATGCGCTGGGGAGAGGCGCGTATAAAGTTTGTTCGCCCCATTCGCTGGATTCTTGCATTATTAGGTTCAGATGTCATTCCCTTCGATATAGACGGTATCAAAAGCAGCAATAAATCTCGTGGTCACCGATTCCTTGCTCCTGAAGAATTTACAGTTACTGATGCGGATGATTATTTCCAGGGTATCAGGGAAGCTTGGGTTATGGTGAACCCGTCTGAGCGTGAAACCGTGATTCGTGAAGGGGTTGAAGAAATCGCCGAATCAGTTGGAATTCCTGTGATTGATGCCGACTTGCTCGATGAAAATGTCTTTTTGGTGGAGTACCCGACGCCTCTGTTGGGTAAGTTCGACGAGTCTTTGCTCGAATTACCCGAAGCAGTGCTAATTACCGCCATGAAGAAGCATGAAAAGTTCTTCCCCATCCGCGACAAAAACGGCAAGTTAACCCCCTACTTTGTCTCTATTCGAAACGGAAATAAGGAAAACCTTGATACCGTTCGCGAGGGTAACGAGCGAGTACTGACAGCTCGTTTCAATGACGCCAAGTTTTTCTTTGATGAGGATTTAAAGCATAACCTCGATTACTTCGCCGGCCGACTCGACCGATTGGTTTTCCAAGAAAAATTGGGCACGATTAAGGCCAAGATTCAACGGCTCGAACATATCGTTGCCAAGCTGGGCGAGGCTGTTGGCTGGGATTCTGAAACAAGGGCAATGGCTCTTCAGGCAACTCATATTTCTAAAGCTGATCTTGTAAGCGGCATGGTTGTCGAACTGCCATCCCTTCAAGGAGTGATTGGAGGCGAATATGCTCGTAGAGAAGGGGTTTCTGAGTATGTTGCGGAAGCAATTGAACAGCATTACCTGCCGAAAGGGGCAGGCGATCACATACCCGACAACCTCTTGGCCCGAGCGATCTCGCTTTCAGATCGCATCGATACTTTAGTCGGTTATATCGGACTTGGCTATATGCCAACCGGTTCGAGCGATCCATTTGCCCTTCGACGAGCCGCTCAGGGAATTGTAGAGATTTTGGCGGAAGAAGATGATTTTCCCACTATCTCGGAATTGCGTTCATGGGCATACGAAGCCTTCCAAAAGCAGGAAATCACTCTAGAGCCGGAAGAAAAGGTTACAGAAAACCTCAATGCCCTCTTCCAAATCAGATTGAGTTCACTCTTAGAACAAGAGAGTGTGCGCTATGACCTGGCTCGCGCAGCGATGAACGCCGGTTGGACCGATTCGGTAAGCCGTTTAGTCGCCCGCGCGCTGCTGCTTCAAGAGTTTTCGACCACGGAATATTGGCAAACGGTTGTCACAGCCGCAGTGAGGCCTGCCAATATCATCAATGCGGCCCGAAAGAACAAGATCGATTTTAGCGAGAAACTCAGTGATGTGGATGAGAACCTGTTTGAAGCTCCGGAGGAAAACACCCTCTTCCAAGCCGTCACTGCAATATCCCCTGAAATCACTGGCTATGAGCGTATCGGTCAATATGACAACATTTTCGAAACATTAGCGACACTCGCTGAACCTATCAATCAAGTATTCGATGCGGTAATGGTTATGGCTGAGGATCCCGCCAAACGCAAAAACCGCTTAACCCTAATGGCAGGCATCAACCATCTCTTCCTTTCTTTCGCCGATTTCACTCAAGTTGTTACAGAGGGTGAGGGTTAGAAGATAATTTACGTATAAGTAGGGGATGGTCTTTCAGGTCATCTTATAATGCGGTAGGTCGGTCTTGCGACCCTCCGCATTTTCAGCAATATAAGCTTTAGAATTCGAGAACGATTGACTTAGCTTTAAAGCTGCAAAGCTCTCGAAAAGGAGTGTTCGATGCATCAGATACGAGTTTTACGATACGCATTAATCGCTTTATTTGTCATTTCGTTGGGCATCTGTAGAGCGCAGCAAACCGAGGTCTCCCAACCGGTTGTGACAACACCTCCAGCTACTTTAGCCCCAAAACTGGCCGTTAAACCAAAATCAACAGTTCCGTTAATCGCAACAATTAATGGAACACCCACCACGATGGCCGAGTTCAACCGGTTAACAAAGCTTTACCAAGCCACCGGTAAAATGTTAAATAAGGGGAAACCTATCAGCAAACTGGATGCAGGCACAAAGGTTCTAACCGATTTAGTGTCACAGCAAGTTGCTTTGTCCTATGCTCGGCTTAAGAATGCTTACCCCACCGATCAGCAGGTCGAGAGACAACTCACAATTCAAAAACGTCTCGATCCCGCCTTTATTAAATCCTATACAAAAAGCGGCCGAACGATGGCGGATATTAGAAACAGCATTCGCGTTTCTCTTGCGATGTTAAATGTGCTTTCGCAAAGGGTAACTGTTAGCCCGAAAGAGATTGCTGAAGAGTACAAGACGGTTTTAAGTGACCCGCGTCCGAACCCCATCAACATTCCCGCCATAGTTGGTTTAAGGGTAATTCTTATTCTCAATCCTCAAGCTAAAGCACAGGCTGAAGCGGAACTTAAAGCCGGAGCATCCTTTACTGCTGTGTGTAAAAAATACGCTGACCCAGGACTTGCCAAAATACCAGCCAATCGAGGGGGACCTGGTCGGTTGCCCGAAACGGATGTCTACAGAGTAGGAATGTTTTTCGGCCCTGAGGTATCAAAAGCGGTGCAAGCAACTCCGGTCGGAAAAACGACGCCTTGGATCCAAGTTTCAAAGAAAGGGCCGAACAATCAAGTAATAACCGCTTTTATTATTGCCAAGGTCGAAACCAAAAAGCCCGGCAAGCTTATGCCTCTCAACGAAGATATTAAAGAGCTTATTCGGCAAACAATCGTAGTGAGGAAGTCTGATCAGGCCGACTATAGGAAGAGCTTGGAGTCGTTACGCAATAAAATCCAGATCGACATCACAACTGAACCTTGGAAGTCACATTACGCAAAAGTCGAAGCAACAAAGAAACCTTAATATAGATCTCATCCATAACTATTGTCTGGCGGTTTCAGCCGCCAGACAACCTAACTTATTTTTTAAACCTGCCATATAAGAATCGAAGTGAAGATAAGTATGTTACGAGCTACATTTTTACACTCACCGGGAGTTGGGCCGGAGACTGAAAGAAGGCTGTGGAGACAGGGGGCGAGCGATTGGGAAACCTTTCTGCGAAACCCTGAACGATGGAACCTACCTGTCGGCAAGAGGGAACTACTTATAAACGTCCTTGAAGAGTCGGCAGAAGCATTAGAAAAGAAAGATTTCCCTTACTTTGCCCGGATGTTGCCCTCTCAACATCGATGGCGAGTTTTCCCCGATGTCATCGATAAAATCGGCTATCTTGATATTGAAACGAACGGCGATACCCATGCCGGTTCTGTAACTGTGGTTGGGCTTTATACCGACGGACAAATGTACTCCTTTGTAAAAGGAATGAATCTACACCTCTTCCCTGGGATTGTCGAACAATGCGATGCGTTGGTGACATTTAATGGAAATGCTTTTGATATCCCAATCTTGGAATCACTCTTTCCAAAGGCAGGGCTTAGAAATAAAATCCATATTGACCTCTGTCCGACATTGCGCAGGCTTGGTTTAAAGGGCGGACTAAAGATTGTTGAAGATATTGTGGGGATCGAACGGTCTTCCGAAACACATGGGCTTAATGGATGGGATGCCGTGCGGCTTTGGTATCAATATCAAAGGGGCAACAAAGAAGCTTTGGAAATACTCTTGAAGTACAATAAGGAAGACTGTGTGAACCTCGAACCGCTAATGCAACATGCCTACCAGGGGTTAAAGGCGCAATTATTTGACCAGAACTGCAGACAAGGAGCAGAAACACAATGAGTACAACAAATCGAATGGGCAAACGAACGAGCAAAGTCAAGCCGTTTATGGTCATGGATGTGCTAGCGAGAGCACAGCAATTAATGGCCGAAGGGCGATCGATTATTCGCCTGGAAATTGGTGAACCGGATTTTCCGACGCCCGCATGCGTGGTTGAGGCGGCGCAGAAGGCTTTGGGCGAAGGTGCCACCACTTATACCCACAGCCTTGGCCTTCTCGAATTACGGGAGGCCATTTCGGAATATTACTTCAAGAACTACGGTGTCGAAGTTTCACCTGCAAGAATTCTTATCACAATGGGTTCCTCAGCGGCATTAACTTTGGCGGTGGCTTCAACAATTGAGGCTGGTGAGAAGGTTCTACTGACCGATCCGGCCTATGCTTGCTATCCGGCGTTTTTACATCTTACGGAAGCTCAGCCATTGTACGTTCCCCTTGATGAGAGCGATGGTTTCCGCATTCACCCTGAGCAAGTGCTTCCCTATGCCGATAAGGCCAAAGCAATTATCATCAACTCACCTGCCAATCCAACAGGTCAGATGGTCGAACCAGAGACACTGGCCGCTCTGGCTAATTCAGGGCTAACCGTTATCTCCGATGAGATTTATCACGGCTTGACATACGGCAAGCGCGCGCATTCGATTTTGGAATTCACCGACCAGGCGTTCGTGGTTGATGGTTTTTCGAAACGCTATGCGATGACCGGTTGGAGGTTGGGTTGGTTGGTTGCGCCGACAGAATATGTGCGATCCGCTCAGATATGGCAGCAGAATTTATTTATCTCTGCCTGTCATTTTGCGCAAAAAGGCGGCGTTGCAGCTATACGAGAAGCTGGTCCCGAACTCGAACGAATGCGCGGTATTTATCATGAGCGTCGAGACTATATTGTCAGCGCATTACGCGAACTTGGATTTGGCCTGCCGGTAGCGCCAGATGGCGCTTATTATGTCTTGGCTAACGCGAAGTTTTTGGATAGCGATGCGCTCCGGTTGTCCCGAGCAATCTTAGAGGAAGCGGGGGTAGCGATCACGGCTGGGGATGACTTTGGGGAACTTTCACACGGATATATTCGGTTCAGTTATGCCAATTCTCTTGATAACCTCAAAGAAGCTGTCCGAAGAATTCGAGAATGGATATCCAAGCGCTAAGACCATCGATCTCTGGGCTTACCTCGCATATCCAACAGCTTTTAGAAAGTTGAAATATTTGTATCTCTCTTTCAACTAAACATGGAAGATAAATATTAGATATCTACAATTGAATAACAAACTGAATCTGCATAGCGGGGGACAAAGTTGCCCTCCGCTATGAGCTTTTGCATGCGGTATTTTAAAAGCTAAGGGCAGCACAAATTCGATTTGTACTTGAATCTTGACAATGGGTTCAACCTGTGGTATGATAATTTTGTCTTCTGAAAAAACTTCATAAATGTCTTCAAAGTTAATCGACTTGCACCCCTTTATCGGTTGACAAAGGTTTATTGTCTCTGCCATAATCTTCTTTTGCGCCACTTGGCCGGGAGGACATTCATGAAGGAGATTAAACACTCTTCCAAGTACATTAACCACGTGCAGGAAGTGCCTAGTCTCACCGAGATTCAACTTGACTCCTACAAATGGTTCCTCGAAGAGGGCTTACCAGAACTATTCCAAAGTTTTTCGCCTATTTGGGATTTTACAGGGAACCACTACATTGAACTTTTAGATTTCGTACTGGGCGAACCTAAGTACAGCGTTAGTGAATGCAGGGACCGCGATATGACGTTCGAGGTCCCTATTCGTGCGCGTGTGCGGTTGGGCGGAAAAGAGCGCGAAGTCATCGAATCCGAGGTATACCTCGGGGACCTTCCGCTCATGACCGACATGGCCACTTTTATTATCAATGGTCGTGAACGTGTTATCGTCAGCCAGCTCACTAGGTCGCCAGGACTATACTTCTCGGACGACGTCGATTTCTCAATGCAGATTTTGGTGATGTCAAAAGTCATCCCATCTGAAGGTCCATGGTTGGAGATTGAGAGCGACCCGAACTCCGTTGTCCGCACTCAAATTCATCAAACGAAAAAGCTGCCGTTTACGCTTCTTCTTAAGGCAATGACCTCGATACCCGAAGCGAAGGCGCCTGTCCATCTCACTTTGGATAGAGCGATTCATTGCCGATTGGAAGAACCGATTGTCGATGCGGAGACCGGTGAAGTGCTCGCCGAAAAAGGTTCGGTTGTGACCGATGGCCTTATTGCAAGTCTTCCTGAGACCATGCGAACCCAAAAAGTACTGGTCTCATATGTTTGCTCAACGAATGAAGACCTCTTGTTCACCTTCGGCCGCCGCGAGATACTTGAGAACCCAACTAAAGAGCAATTAAACGGCAAGCGTGCGCTTGAAGATATTATCGACCCCAAAACGAGTAAGGTCATCGTCAAGAAGCTCGGTAGAATTGAACGGGCTACTGTTGAGAAGATCGAAAAGCTCGGTCTCGAGCGTCTCGAAGTCCTCAACGTGAACCGCTATATCGAAGCTACACTCGATCAGGACCCATCGCACGATGCGCATGAGGCATTACTCGATATCTATCGGCGATTGCGTCCGGGTGAACCGGCTAATGAGGAATCTGCACGTCAGCAGTTGTTCTCGTTATTCTTCGACAGCCGCCGTTATGATTTGGCGAAGGTCGGGCGCTATCAACTGAATAAGAAGCTGGATCTCGACGTACCTCTCGATGTGCGTCACCTGACAGTTGAAGATCTAGTTCAAACCCTGTTTTACATGGGCGAAGTCCGTGAAGGAAATGAGGGTTCGGACGACATCGACCACTTGAGAAACAAGCGCATTCGGTCGGTCGGCGAACTGCTCCAAAGTCAGCTACGACTTGGTTTCTTGCGTATGGAGAAAGTCGCTCGCGAACGAATGACATCGCAAGACCCTGAACACATTCTGCCAAGCGTCATACTCTCGATCAAGCCGATTTCGGCCAGCATCAAGAGCTTCTTCAGCAGCAGCCAGTTATCGACGTTTATGGACCAGACCAACCCGCTATCGGAGTTGGTTAATAAGCGACGTTTATCGGCTTTAGGCCCTGGCGGTCTTAGCCGAACGAGCGCCAAGCTGGAAGTTCGTGACGTTCACCGTAGCCATTACGGACGCATCTGTCCTATCGAAACGCCTGAAGGTCCGAACATCGGTCTTATTGGCCAGTTAACGGTCTATGCAAAGATCGACGATTACGGCTTCATCGAGACACCTGTACAAGTAGTAAAGGCTGGCAAGGTAACGAAAGAAATCATCTATCTATCCGCTAGCGAAGATGATCAGATGAAGATCGCTCCTGCCGACGTGAAATTGGACGATGAGGGGAATATCATCCCCGAGACGGTCCAGGTACGTTACCTAAGCGCTTACCCGTTGGTGCCTCGGCTTGAAGTCGAATATATGGACGTTTCGCCGGTGCAGATCATATCGATTGCTACTGCGTGTATTCCGTTCCTCGAGAACGACGACGCAAACCGCGCGTTGATGGGCGCGAACATGCAGCGACAGGCAGTGCCGTTGCTCGTTACCGAGTCTCCTATCGTGAAGACCGGCTATGAGCGATACGCTGCGGTCGACTCGGGAGCTGCCATTATTGCGCGCAAGCCCGGTTTGGTCGAATATGTGACTTCGGGTGAAATCAAGATTCGTCCTGATGAGCCGGACGGCACAGAGATTGATGGTTTCGATTACTACAAACTGATGCACATGCAGCAGTCAAATAAGTCGACCTGCTTTACGCAGAACCCGATTGTAGTGCCGGGGCAACGTGTTGTAAAGGCACAGCCAATTGCCGACGGCGCATCATGCGATAAAGGCGAATTGGCGCTTGGACGCAACGTAATGGTCGCGTTCATGCCATGGGGCGGTTACAACTATGAAGACGCCATACTAGTTTCCGAGCGGCTCGTAAAAGATGATGTTTACACATCCATCCACATTGAGCGCCATGAGACAGAGGCAGTTGACACCAAGCTTGGCCCTGAGGAAATCACTCGTGATATTCCGAACGTGGGCGAAGAAGCATTGAAGGACCTCGACGAAAACGGCATCATCCGCATCGGCGCTGAGGTGCGACCTGAAGACATTCTAGTTGGTAAGGTTGCTCCGAAGGGGCATGTCGAGATGACTGCTGAAGAAAGACTCATTATCGCCATCTTCGGTAAGAAGGCAGAGGAGACGAGAGACGTCTCGCTACGATTACCGCACGGCGAAAAGGGTCAGGTTATCGATGTCAAGGTGTTCGCGCGCTTCAAGTACCTGTGCCAGAACAATGATTGTAAACATATCCACAATCTGAGCAAGCGACCGGAGAGAATGATCTGCGACCGTTGTGAGGGTGAACTCAAGCAGTTGCCTGGTGATGAGCTTCCGGCGGGTGTCAACCACCTGGTACGTGTGTTCACTGCCCAAAAGCGAAGATTGATGGAAGGCGATAAGATGGCTGGGCGGCACGGCAATAAGGGCGTTATCTCGAAGATTATGCCTGAAGAAGACATGCCATTCCTGCCTGACGGCACGCCGGTTGATATCGTGCTCAACCCGCTCGGAGTTCCTTCTCGTATGAACATCGGGCAGATTCTGGAGACCCACCTTGGTTGGGCCGGCGACGTACTGGATTGCAAGTTCGTCAACCCGGCATTCGAAGGTTCGACCGAAGCGGAAATTCTTACCGAACTCGACCGAATGGCCGAGAAACTGCGACGCGATGTGCTGACCAATTATCTTAGCTCGGAGCTTGATTTGAACGTGAAGTTCACACGCGGCTCGACCGTTATTAAGATGCTGGCCGCAGTTCGCGAAGAGTTGCAGAAAGTATCGGAAGATAAGTTAGAGCAAATCAGCAAATCCGTTGCCGGTCCTATCGTCAACCCGCTCTTACTTGAGCAGGCTGAGGAAAAGGAAGAAGTCTTCGATGAGGAAACTCCGGAAGTGGAAGAGGAACCTAACAACGCTCCTGCGGAAGTTCTCGACGGCATCGTTGAGCGCATCCGACAGAACGTATGGGTTCGCTGCGGTGTTGACGAACACACTGGCAAATGTACGGTTCGTGACGGACGATCCGGTGACGCGTTTGAAAACCCTGTCACTGTGGGGATGATCTACATTTTGAAGCTAGAGCACCTTGCAGATGAGAAGATACACGCCCGTTCGATTGGGCCTTACTCGCTGGTTACCCAGCAGCCACTCGGTGGTAAAGCGCAGTTCGGCGGACAGCGGTTCGGTGAAATGGAAGTTTGGGCGCTTGAAGCTTACGGCGCAGCCTACATGCTTCAAGAGATCCTGACTATTAAATCGGACGACGTCATGGGCCGTGTAAAAACCTATGAATCTATTGTTAAGGGCGAGACGATGCACGAACCCGGAATTCCGGAATCGTTCAAAATCCTCGTTAATGAAATGAGAAGCCTCTGCCTAAAAGTTTCGGTAGAGGACGCCCAAGACAAGGAAATCGATCTAAAACAACTCGAAGAGCTGGCGACGGGTGATGACTGGCGATTATCGCGGTCCGCCGGTTTCTTCGCCTAGCCAACCTATAGAAAAAGAGCGGAGGTTGAACCCACCTCCGCTCCGTTACCATAAAAGGAGCTATAGCCGCATGGCTGATGTAAGCCTATTTGATAAAGTACGTATCGGTATTGCCTCGCCCGAGGATATTCGCGCTTGGTCGCATGGTGAGGTAAAAAAGCCGGAAACCATTAACTATCGCACCTTCAAGCCGGAACGGGACGGCCTCTTCTGCGAGCGCATTTTTGGACCTGTCAAGGACTGGGAATGCCATTGCGGGCGTTATAAAAAAGTTAAGTATAAAGGTATCGTCTGCGAACGGTGCGGTGTTGAAGTGACACGGCAAAAAGTGCGTCGTGAGCGTATGGGACATATTGAGCTCGCAGCGCCGGTTTCTCATATTTGGTATTTAAAAGGCGTCCCAAGCCCCCTCGGCCTTATCCTTGACATCTCCCCACGCTTGTTGGAAAAAGTTATTTATTTTGCTTCCTTCATTGTCACAGAAGTTGATCGTGCATCAATTCAAGGGTCAGTTGATGAAATGCGCGAGGCAATTGAGCTTGAAAAGATAGAGATTAAGGCCAACACGGAAATTGAGCTTGAGAATTTACGTCAAAGGTTCGGGGCTGAGATCGAAGAAAACCGCGAAATCTGGACTGAAGATCAAATTAAGGATCGCCAAAAGAACCTTCAAGAACGTCTTAAGCAGCAGGAAAAAGAAGCTGATGACCGTTCGAATGAATTTGATGCTGCTCTGGAATTGATCAGTAAGATCGAGAAACGACAGCTCATTGATGAAGATAAGTATCGGGCAATCGACCGACTGCTGGATGTTGCCAGCCGACGCCTTGGTAAGGATTTCACTCACTTACTTCAAGCAGGTATCGGCGCAATTGCAGTCCGAGAGCTGTTGAAGGAAATCGATCTTGAAAAGCTCGCAAAAGAGCTTACAGCGGAAATTTTGACTACACAGGGGCCACGCCGAGCGCGTGCTATCAAGCGTTTGGAGATCGCCAAAGCGCTCATCGATAGCAAGAGCCGACCTGAGTGGATGATTTTGGAAGTGGTTCCTGTCATTTCGCCTGAGCTTCGACCGATGGTCCAACTCGATGGCGGTCGATTCGCCACCAGTGACTTGAACGATCTTTATCGACGTATCATCAATCGCAACAACCGATTGAAGAAGATTATTGAAATTAAGGCGCCTGAAAGCATCATCAACCACGAGAAGAGATTGCTTCAAGAAGCGGTTGATGCGCTTATCGATAACGGCCGGCGCACACGCCCAGTAGTGGGCAGTAACAATCGCCCGTTGAAATCACTCTCTGATATGCTTAAGGGTAAGGAAGGCCGCTTCCGCAAGAACTTGCTTGGAAAGCGCGTTGATTATTCCGGCCGTTCGGTTATCGTCGTCGGGCCTCACTTGAAGCTGCACCAATGCGGTCTACCGAAGGAAATGGCGCTCGAGTTGTTCAAACCGTTCGTCATGAAAACTTTAGTCGAGCGTGGCGCAACGCAGAACATCAAGACTGCCAAGCGGATGATCGACCGTATGCACCCGCTGGTGTGGGATGGACTTGAAAAAGTAATTAAAGAGCATCCTGTGCTTCTAAACCGTGCGCCTACTCTTCACAGATTAGGTATTCAGGCTTTCGAGCCGGTGCTGGTCGATGGGAAGGCTATTCAGATCCACCCATTAGTTTGCCACGCCTATAACGCTGACTTTGACGGTGACCAGATGGCGGTGCATGTTCCGCTATCGGCATCAGCGCAGGCAGAAGCCCGCATATTGATGCTTTCGACTCACAACTTATTCTCTCCTGCGGATGGTCAGCCGATCGTAGCTCCTATTCAGGACATCGTTCTCGGCAGCTATTATCTCACTCAGATTCGAAAGGACCTGGGGGTTTATCCGCAAACGTTCGCTAGTCCTGAGGAAGCGCAATTCTTCTATGAGCAGCACGAAGTTACTCTGAACCAACTTGTTAATGTTCGTTTAACAGTGAATGGCGATGAAGAACCAAGCATCTTCGAGACGACTGTTGGTCGGCTTATCATGAACGATGTCCTGCCGCCAGCGCTCAAGTACACGAAGAAATACCTTACAACGACGCTGACTAAGAAAACCATTGCTGAATTGGTTTCCGACTGCCGCGAGCAGACCGGTCACGAGCGCACTATTCAGTTGCTTGATGACCTTAAGGAGATGGGTTTCCTTTATGCAACCAAGGGAGCAGTCAGTATCTCGATGACCGATATGGACTCGCCCGAAAAGCGTATTCAGATCATTCGTGATACGGAGGAAGCCTGCAAGAAGATCGACCAGCAGTATAACCGTGGTCACTTGACGGCGCCCGAGAGGAAACAGCGCGTTTTGGATGCATGGATGAAGGCTTACGATAATGTATCGAAAGCTATCATCGAAGCGATTGACCAAACGAACCCGTTATTCATCATTACGGACTCCGGCGCTCGTGGATCAATGAAGCAGGTCACACAGCTCGCCGGTATGCGTGGATTGATGTCCGATCCATTTGGCAACATCATCGAAGACTTGCCGGTACGTTCGAACTTCCACGAAGGCCTTAGCGTTTTCGAGTACTTCGTAAGTACGCACGGCGCTCGTAAGGGTTTGGCCGACACCGCTCTGCGAACTGCAGACGCCGGTTACTTAACCCGTCGCTTGGTGGACGTTGCTCAAGATGTCATCATTCGTAATGATGATTGCAATACAACTGAAGGTATTACCGTCAGCCGCATTAACCTAGATGGCGAACTCATCGAGAAGCTTGGTGATCGTATTCGCGGACGCACATCGCTTAATGAAGTGCGCGATCCAAGCAATAATGAAGTCATCTTGAACATTGATGATATTATCAGCGACGAGCAAGCAAAGCGCGTCACTCTCGTTGACAACGTGTTTGCCAAGGAGTTCGAAGCGGTAAAAGGCAAAGGGCGTGAAGCCATTAAGGAATTCGGCCGTAAGTACGAGGAATTCGGGTTCGTCTTTGACGAGCATGATGCGCTTGCGGTTGCCATACGATCAACGTTGACCTGCGAATTGCAGCAAGGTGTGTGTGCGTTGTGCTATGGCCGCGACATGGCGACCGGTCGAAAGGTCGAAATCGGCATGGCCGTCGGTATCGTTGCCGCACAGAGTATCGGTGAGCCTGGAACTCAGTTGACGATGCGTACTTTCCATACGGGAGGCGTTGCAGCGGCAACTACCCTTGTAGGCGTTAAAGACGTTAAACGACAAACAGGCGCTGCCCTGCGAGAGATTATGTCCGACCAGGATCGTGGTCTGTTGCAGTTTACCGGTGAGGAGATGTTGGACCTCCGCACTGAGCAACAACGAATTGTCCGCGAAATTACGCAAGGGACAACCAGTGCGGAATTTGCCGAAGAGCTGGCAAACCAAAAGCCCGCTCCTAAGGCGAGCACATCTGGAAAGACTGCTGAGAAGGAATCAGAAGACCGCTCGAAGAAGATTATGCGTAGCTGGATGCAGAAGCTGGTCAAGCTCCTTGAGAGCGAAATCGGCGGTATCCTTCGCGTAGAAGAACTTTTCGAGGCAAGGCATCCAAAAGGCGAAGCCATCATTACCGAGTTTGAAGGTCAGGTGGCAAAGGTCGTAAAAGCCGACCGTGGACGCTGGGTCGCCATTCGAACGAGTATCGATACCGCCGATTCAACCTCTGCGGGTAAAGCGGTTGCGGATGACGTTGTTGATCCTGATTCAGGGGATGTTATCGTTCATGGCGCGGCTGAAATAACTGAGAAGGCTCTTGTGCGAATGCGCAACGCCGGCATCAACCACATAGACGTTATTGAACTGATATTGGTACCTTACCGAGGTACTTTAATGGTTCAAGAAGGTGATTACGTTCGCGCTTCGGACCGCTTGACGTTAGGGCCGTTGGACCCGCATAAGGTTCTCGCTCTGCGAGGAGTGCGCGGTATCCAAGACTACATTGTTCGCGAAATCCAGACCGTTTATAAAGGTCAAGGCGTTGACATCAACGATAAGCATGTTGAGATCATCGCTCGCCAAATGCTTAGAAAACGTAAAGTAAAAGATCCGGGCGATACGATGTATCTACCGGGTCAGGTTGTGGACCGCTTCGTGTTCGAGCATCAGAATGAGCAGATTATCGAAATGCTTGCGAACGGCGAGAAGTTCCAATATACCGATCAGCAAACCGGCGAAGAGATGGAGCGCGATCCCAAGACCGCAACCGCCGACTGGGTGCTTCTTGGTATCACCGAGGCCTCTTTGGCAACGGAAAGCTTCCTGTCCGCAGCTAGCTTCCAGAAGACGACGCGTGTCCTCACTGAAGCTGCAGTGCGCGGCAAGAAGGACGATCTGGTTGGGCTTAAAGAGAACGTCATTATCGGACGTCTCATCCCAGCCGGAACGGGCTTCCCTGCATACCG
>JBAXQP010000009.1 GCA_037131655.1 bacterium
CCCGTGGCAATCTCCTCCAGATCGTTATTTCATGGGAATAATCAGCGCTACTTAGGCGGCTCCACTGAAGGAGCTTTGGATGCGGACGGGGGTGGGGTGTCGGTTGCCTCAAGATGCATAAAGCCTTTCAGTATGATAGGTGAGTATCCGAACAGGTTCAGGGATGAGCCTGGCTTGGGGGTTGCAGTGGCGCTTGAGGATCTCTCAGCTGCCAGGATTCCGCTGCCATCACAACTTAACCAGTAATCATCTATATATATTCCTACCGCTTTGCCGGTCGGGTAGGGTATGTTTGCAATCCCTTTTTTGGGCATTGCCCCGGCAATAGCGGTAGTGACGTGAATATGGTAGACGGGCTTACCATGCAGCATCTTTATTCCGAAAAACTTATAGGTTGACTTCTTGGTTGGCTGGGGATCTCCGATTGAGTTCTCGAAACCATTTGACCACGGTTCTTTGCCTTGTACCACCCAAGTGCCCCCCACCTTCAGTGGAAATGGCGGTGTTGGAAATAGAAAATTACTCGTTTGCAACTGTATTGCTATTTCGGCTGCCATTCTCTCCACCCCTTGAGGGGCGTCTTTTATTTCGGTTGAGAAGTGCCAAATACCATGTGGGCTAACCGTTACTGTCCTGTTGGCATGGTTCAAATCCTCTGCTGTATAGGTCTTGGTTATCCCCATCGTGTTTACTGTAAATTCTTGGGCAGTGACTTTCAAGGTTGCGTCCCCATAGGTGTCTACCTTGAGTACCTCAACTGACACCCACACGGCCATAGATATCTTCTCAGGTGTAACCTTCTCTGTACTTTGTCCCCCCGACGTTGTCGTGGTGTCAGCCCGAACAACATAATAACGCACCTGCCCGGGAGTAAAGTGGTACCTGAGATCATACTTCTCAGCGCCCTTTGCTTTAGGCTGAGCCGCCCAAGCCACGCCCATGCAGAGCAGGGCAATTAGGATGGCGATTCGTGTTTTCATGTCTTTCCTCCAAAAAGAGCAATGGCTCATTTGTTTCTGCCTTAGATACTTCTATCCATCCCGAAATATTTCCTGCATGATTTTTTTGACATTTTATAATACCCATCCCTTCGCCCTGTACCGTCTAACTTAACACGCTGAGCCGAGTTCAGAGCGTAGGGAGAGGGGATGGGTTAATTCATGGCTTCTGCCTTTATTCTTCTAACCACCGCCTAGCCTCCGTCACTATTTGTTCTTCTAAAGGCTCGATGATGGTTTGGCGGCATCTTCTGCCGCCGGGGGCGGACCACATGGGGCCGCCGGCGTAGTGGGGGCTGTAGTGTTGGTTTAGGTCGAGGGTGGCGATTAGCATACAGTTGCGCTCATCGCGCTCGAACGCTATGATTGAGGTTTCTGTCCAATGGGAGGGGTCACGGGTGAACTCACCGGCTTGGATGCCGGATGAGTCCCAGATGCCTGCGCGAGTGTCGAGGCTGCTGGCGGCTATCCAAACTCCATTATCGGCGGCTCGTGCGTGCATGAGTCCCGCATAATAGGCGGCGCTGGGGAATAAGATAAGCTCCGCGCCCTTATACGCCAATAGACGCGTAGGCTCGGGGTACCAACTGTCGTAGCAGATCATAATTCCTACCTTGCCAAAATCCGTTTGAAATACCGGCATCTCGACGCCGGGGGTAACGCCCAAGTCCTCTTCAGGGTCGAAGACCTGGTTTTTATTGTATGTGCCCAAGAGGTTGCCTTCACGATCATAAAGGGGGCAAGCGTTAAGGGTGAGGTCCCCTCGCTTTTCATAGAAGCAACCTGCCACGTGCATCCGCCATCGTCGGGCTTTCTTCGCCAGAAATTGGCGTGTAGGGCCATCGAGCGGTTCAGCATCTTGCTCACTGACTTTATTGAAGACTTCAGGCAGTAGGGCGACATCCACATGCTTCATTCCGGCGACATCGAGCCACTTGTCCCAGAACGGCATATCATGATTACCCCAACTGACGGCGACTTTCACCAGGCGCAGCGGCACCGGTTCGGCTTCGGTGAGGCTGATTTCGTCCCATATAATCTTCCCGTGAGGACTATGACGGAAGTAGATGCGTACGGGCGCCTCTTTGTCCTCTTTGGGTCCATTAAAGTGGCTCTCGCCGACTATCCAATCACCCTCTTTATGATAGGACAATATGCCGGCAGTAAAAAACCCGCCTTCGCTGCCATAGATGCCGTGAACGGCAACATGATTAAGATCATCAACGCCTTCAGCGCGAAGCCGCACGCACATTTTGTAGGCTTTGTTGGCTTCGAGCTTGATATTCTGTTTGAGGAACCCAAAACACTCACGGCGCCCGTTGCCTGTGGCCGTAAGCTGGCCTTTATCTGTTAGTCTGAAGTCAGGTTTAAGGGCGGGATTGGGGTTAACCAATTCCCAACCATCGGGCAAGCCGCCGATTGTGCCCTTCGAAAAATCGCCGTTGACGATTAGATTGGTTTTACTCATTATTACCTCACAATTAGAGTGTCATCCGAAATCAGTAATGTAGGGGCAGGGTTTGCCACATCCTTCGAAGAGCGCAGCAAGCAACTCCCGTCATTTTTCAATAAACCGATGTGCTTCACGCGCTATCTCGTCTTCGATGGATTGAATAAGGGTTTGCCTCAGACGTCTGGCTGCAGGAGCGCAAAGCATAGGGCCGCCCCAATAGTGCGGGCTGTATTGGCGACTGAGGTCGACGGTAGCAATCACCATCTTGTTGGTTTCATCGACTTCGTAACTAATGATTGAGGTGGGAGATGCGCGCGAGGGGTCGGGTTCCTTGTCGCCACCACTGGCACCGCTTGAATCCCACACACCGCCTTGTCCGCCAAGACTACTAACCGCAAGCCATACCCCGTTATCGGCAGCACGAGCAGGCATCAAACTTCTATAGAAGCCTGCGTTGGGGAACAAGACGAGTTCAGCACCCTTGTAGGCCAACAACCGTGCTGTCTCTGGAAACCAAGATTCATAGCAAATCATGATGCCAACCTTGCCGAAATCGGTATTGAACACTTCATAACCAGTCCCAGGGGTTGTGCCATCATCTTCTTCGGGGTCAAATAAGTTATTCTTACTTTGGATACCGACCAACTTGCCATTGCGATCGTAGAGTGGCGCGCTATTGAGGCAGATATCACCCCGTTTCTCAATAAACGTTCCACTGGTATACATTTTCCACTGTTTGGCCTTAGCAGAGAGCAGGGACGGACCCGGGCCATTTATCGTGTCGGCATTCTTGTTATTCTTGCCATCAAAGAACTCAGGGAGCAGACAAATATCCGCACCTTTTTGGCCGGCCAGGTCAAGCCATTTAGCGCATCCCTCAAGACTATTTCCTCCCCAGACGGTGGCTATCTTAACAAGTCGCGGAGGGATAGGATCGCATTCCTGTAGACTAATTTCATCCCACCAGACCTTGCCGTGGGGGGAGAAGCGGAAGTAGATACGAATCTCAGCGGTTTCGAGTTCGTGTCCACACCCACGGAACCGATTGTCGCCAACCAAATACCCGCCTTCCTTGCGATACATGAAGATGCCGTTGTTATACATGTCAGCCATCACCATGTGCACCAGATTACGATTGAGATCGGTCATCCCTTCATAGCGTAAACGAACGCGCAGGCGGAACGCTCTGTCGGTGGAACTCAACATGGGGGTGATGGGACATCGGATATAACCAAAACACTCCTTACGTCCGTTGCCCTGAGCCATTAACTGCATCTTGCCCGAACTAGACTTAATGAGTTTAAAGGTGGGTGCGATAGCTTTATTGGGAATGACAACTTCCCATCCATCCGGAAGCCCGCCAACCTTACCACGGCTAAAGTCGCCATTAGGTATCAAGTTGTCTGTTTTCCAATCGTTAGGCGTCGTCGCAAACGCGCAATTGAAAATGCATGTTGCAAGTAAGCATACGGTGAGGAATTCATAATTAATCATTCGGTTAACTCCCTATTTGTCCATCAACTCAAAGTGTGGCATAAAATTGTTTCTGACTACAATGTAGATTTGGGGCAGGGAAGAGGTAGCTTCCCTGCCTATATTATTAAGTATTTAGTAACTTAGAACCTTTTTTGTCCCTAAGACGTCAAAATAATTAGTCCGACAATTTAAGGGGGAGGTCGAAATCCCTTCGCTAGGTTTAGAAACGGCCATGTTAGATTGACAACATGACAGGTATGTGGTACAGTTAGTTCGCAATTGAGTTCGCCGGAGGAAGGATTAATGGCTCTTAAGGTTCTGGTTTGTGATGACGAACGACACATCGTACGATTGATTCAGGTCAACCTTGAAAGGCAAGGCTGGACAGTTGTTGTTGCGTATGATGGTTTAGAAGGACTAGAAAAAGTTAAGTCTGAGAACCCTGATATATTGGTTCTCGATGTAATGATGCCGCAGATGGACGGTTTTGAAGTCCTTAAATCAATTCGAAAAGATCCGAACACTCGCGATCTATCTGTAATCATGCTTACAGCAAAAGCTCAGGATGCTGATGTTTTTCAAGGATGGCAATCCGGAGCTGATCTTTATCTAACAAAGCCGTTCAACCCAATGGAATTGATTACGTTTATTAAGCGTATTGTCAGCTCCAAGGAAGACGAAGACGGATCCCTTTACGAACTTTAAGCCCAGAGTAAGAGGCAGTCATCGGCATGAAAAAGACAGTTATGTTTGGAGTCCTCGCAGCGCTTGTCGGTATAGGAACGGCATCAATTATGTATGCCAATCGTATACGGCGTAATGCTGCTTTGGAGCCGGAGAAAAGTATCGACAGCCTTGTAGACTATTGTCAGACGAAAGTCGATCAATTAGATAATCTACTAAAGAGCTTGCCGTCAAAGCCGACTTCATCAAACGCTCGCCATGCAGTTTGATCCAAGATTGTTTTGATAAACCAAAAGATATTAAGCGGAAGGGTGATCCCCTATCCGCTTTTTGCTTTTTCCGAATTCAAGCTCAGCTATAACGTCCGATAAGATATATTATGTAAACTGATATTTTATTTTTATTCTGCGATGGATGTTCTTTTATTGAGCTTTAATTGAGTTACTAGTGAACTATTCTTCTTGAAATTCGTTTTCTTATTATGAACATGTCTCAGTAATGGAGGTTTTCAATAAATGGTTCTCAACATCAAACGTTTCGCCTTGATTTTAGGCTGTGTTACTCTTATTGCTTCTATCGCCTTTGCTGTTGCACCTGGGCGTAGTCTTGGTAATAAACAAGTTCGTAAGGCTAATAACGTACATGCTCAAAAGGCATTGAACTTAACCCCTGAGCAAAAAAGCCTGATTCATGACATACGCGTTAAATCACGTGAAGAAGCTAAAACAATAAAGCAATCTAACCTTCCCCCTGTCGAGAAGCGCAAAGCGCTTGCTGAATTAAGACAAAACACAAGAGCACACGTAGCTGCTCTCTTGACTCCAGTACAGAAAGAAAAGGGCGAAAAGTTACAAAAAGCTCGTCTTTCTAGGAAAATTGAGAAACTCAGACTTAGAAGAGCAATGGTAGACATGACTCCTGAACAGCGTGCTGATGTAACAAGCATCATGAAGCTGTCCCGCGAACAAGCAAAAGCCATCAAGCAAGATAAAAGTTTATCTCCTACCGAAAAACGCCAACGTCTCCAAGCGCTTAGAAAAGACACGATGGCAAAAATCCGAGCTATTTCGGGGAAGTAGCCAGGGATTGAAGCAACTCTTAAACGTCAACGAGTAATTGTTCAAAACATTCAGGAGACAGCCCTGCATCATCTAAAATGCTTTTTAATGTCTTTGGATGAAGAATTTTCACACTGTGGAAAGGAATTGTTACTCGTTGGCCGTTATTGTTTCTATATATTCGATGACTGCCATTTTGCCTATTTAGTTTAAAACCGATCTTTTCTAACACTCTGATTATTTCAACCGATGTGACGCGAGGCAATCGTGGCATCAGGCAACAACCTCAAGAGTTGCTACACTTATCAATTCAGGAATTTCTATCACTTCGCCATTAGCCAATCGATCTTGAATATGCAGTGAGATAGCGTCTTTGATATTGGCTAATGCCTCTTCATAGGTATCACCTTGAGAATAGCAACCTTGTAGAGAAGGGCATTTTACAAAGTAGCCGTCTTTATCTTTTTCGATAATGATCGGAAGGATATATTTTTTCATAAGACCTCTTCCCTACTCTTCTTGTCTTGTCGATTCGATGATGCTTTCAGACATGTAAATGGGGGCTTTGAAGCGGATAGCTAGGGCGATTGCGTCGCTTGGGCGGCTATCAATCTCGATAAGTTGATCATTTTGACTTAGATAAACCTTAGCATAGAAGACTTCGTTCCAAAGATCGTCGACAAGCGCTTTTTCTACAGAGGCTCCGAGCTTTTCGATGAAGGTTTTCATTAAATCGTGTGTCAGAGGGCGTGGAGGGGACTCATTCTCAATTGCCATAGTGATAGAGAGAGCTTCAAAAGGGCCGATAAGAATTGGGACGCGCCGGCCTTTATTGTCTTGAACCAACACAAAGCGCTGGATTGTCGCCCCAGGCTCTTCATGCTGAAAAACCCCGATTACCTTTACTTCAATCTCTCGGTCATCGCTGTGATCGAAATCTGATTTAAAGAATGACGGTGGCTTCTCAAAACTCTTGTCATCCGGCAATTCCGATTCGTCCGGCTGATCTTTCTCCTCATCGTTCACTGATGAATACCTCCACAGGTTAACCCAAATAGATTAGTTCTATCGATGTCAAGTTATACCCTTTAGGTACAACTTGCTGTACAAGATTAAAAACCATGTACAGACATATCAGCCCATCTTATCAACCACTTCGCCAAGGAAGTCTTTGTTCGAACGCGTGCGTTGCAAAAGCTTAATTAGGCTCTCAGTTGCTGCGATCGAATCCTCCTGATTGGCTAAGAGTCTATGCAGTTGCCAGATGATCTTCAGCGTTTCTTGATCATATAGAAGCTCTTCATGTCGAGTACCCGAACGCTTAACATCGATAGCGGGATAGATACGTCGTTCGGCTAACTGCCTGTCCAGAATAAGCTCCATATTGCCGGTACCCTTAAACTCTTCGAAAATAACATCATCCATACGGCTGCCAGTCTCAATTAACGCTGAGGCGATAACGGTTAAACTTCCGCCTTCTTCAATGTTTCGAGCAGCGCCAAAGAAGCGTTTTGGCCGATAGAGCGCGCTTGGGTCAAGACCGCCTGATAGAGTTCGTCCACTTGCGTTAGTGGTCAAGTTTGAGGCACGGGATAGACGTGTCAAGCTATCTAGCAACACGACAACATCCTTCCCTGCTTCGACCAATCTCTTCGCTTGTTCAAGCGTAAGATCGGCTACCCGCATGTGATTTTCTGGTGGCTCATCAAAAGTGGAACTGATAACCTGCCCTCGAACTGAACGGCGCATATCCGTAACTTCTTCAGGACGCTCATCGACCAAAAGTACCAGAAGGGTAATTTCCGGATGGTTGGTGGTAATGCTGTTGGCAATGCTCTTCAACAACATAGTCTTGCCGGCTTTAGGAGGGGCGACAATGAGACCACGCTGACCTTTGCCAATAGGCGAAATGAGGTCGATAATACGTGGAGCCATCACATCAGATGCTGTCTCCATCACAATTCGTTCGTTGGGATAGATTGGGGTGAGTTGATCGAAATCTTTTCGGTAGCGAGCGCTATCCGTATTCAAGCCGTTCACTGCTTCTACTCGAAGAAGGCCATAATATTTCTCGCCTTCTTTGGGAGGACGTACTTGACCAAACACCGTATCGCCTGTGCGAAGATTAAAGCGTTTGATTTGTGATTGGGAAACATAAACATCCTCAGGGGAGTTACTGAAGTTGTTTCGACGCAGGAATCCCCATCCATCTGTTAAAATCTCGAGAATACCGGTTGCATATTCGATGCCATGGGATTTATTGGCAGTGGCGAGGATCTTATAAATCATCTCCGCTTTGTCACGAGTGTCGAGTTCAATCGAAAGCTCTCGAGCTACTTCAACGATCTCAGTGACTGGCTTGTTGTTCAACACACCGAAATCAACGGCATCGACTCTCATATTTTCAGGGGAATCTGTTACGGAACCGGGTGCCGCGATAACATCGGGTGTTCGCATGGATTTAGGCTGTCTTGTTGTCATATTTCTCATAATGGAAAGGACGCGCTCCTGGCAATTTGGGTTTGGAATGATGATGACATTAAATTTATGCAGTCGAAGGAAAATTGCAAGGCACGCAGACACTGCTGCGATCGACGTAGAAACAGGAATAGGTCGGCAAGAACTTTTTTTGTAGTATTACATTAATAATATAGCACCTTTCGTGGATTTTGTCTAGGGTAAAGTTTTTCTTGAACATAATAAACCTTCGGATTATCTCACAATGCGGCCTATTTACCTGTTTCACTTTCCTCCAAGACTCCAATATAAGGAAGATTTCGATATCGTTCATTGATGTCCAACCCATATCCAACTACAAATTGATCAAGCAACTCGAAACCACAGTAATCAATTTGTATAGGTGTACTTCTTTGAGAAGGTTTATTTAATAAAGCACATACCTTCAAAGATGTTGGTTGTCGAGACTGCAGTACCTCTAAAAGGTACCGAAGAGTAAGTCCCGTGTCCACGATATCTTCAACTACAATCACGTGACGGTCCTGTAAGCTGATATCAGAATCCTTTATCAACCGCACAATCCCAGAGGATTTTGTATCGGCGCCATAGCTGGAAATTGCGACAAAATCGAATTCTATTGGAAGATGTATCTCACGGATGAGATCAGCCATAAAAATAGCAGCACCTTTCAAAACCCCAATCAATACAAGCGATTTGCCTTGATTATCCAGTGTAATCTGGCGACCTAATTCCGCTATTCGCTCGCGTATTACATGAGGTTCGATAAGAACACTTGCATTAGTTGTCCAGTAGGTCTTTACGCTCATTCCCATTCAATCGTTGCCGGTGGTTTGGAGGATAAATCATAGAGCACTCGATTTACGCCAGGCACTTCATTGACGATCCGATTTGACATGCGCTCCAGCGCATCCCAGGGGACTTGAACAGCATCCGCTGTCATCGCATCTTCGCTTGAGACCACTCGAATAACAATCGGCTTTTGGTAGCTTCGCTGGTCTCCCATCACACCGACGCTTTTGATGTCAAGCAAGACCGCAAAAGATTGCCACACAATGGGCAATATCCCTGCCCTTTCAATTTCCTCAAGGACAATCGCATCAGCTTCCCGAAGTGTACTTAATGCTTCCTCAGTAATTTGACCGACAATCCGAACGGCCAAACCAGGTCCTGGAAAAGGCTGACGCATGACGATCGAATCAGGAAGGCCCAACTCCTTCCCTACTGCTCGTGCTTCATCTTTAAAGAGATACCGCAGCGGTTCAATAACTTCCAAGCGCATCCAATCCGGTAAACCGCCTACGTTATGGTGAGTTTTGATTTTAGCCGCATGCTTAGTGCCGCTTTCAATCACATCCGGATAAAGCGTCCCTTGAGCGAGATATTGGCAGTCTCCGAACTCATCGGCATGCTCTTCGAAAACACGTATGAATTCCGCGCCTATTATCTTGCGCTTCTGCTCAGGGTCTGTTACGCCTTCTAGTCTTTCAAGAAAACGCTGTCGGGCATCTACAGCAATCAACTTCACTCGGTAGTTATCGCTGAAAAGCTTTCGAACCTGTTCAGCTTCGCCTTTTCTAAGCAGTCCGTGATCGACGAATACACAAGTGACTTTCTCACCAACAGCATGATGAGTAAGAGCAGCAACAACCATGCTGTCAACACCGCCACTAACGGCGCATAAAATCTTTCCGCCCTTTGAACGCTCGCGAATGAACTTGACCGATTCATCAATGAATGAAGCGGGAGTCCATGAGCCGCTGAATTTGCACACATCATTGAGAAATCGCGCTAAAACATCTTTGCCAAAGGGAGTGTGAGTGACTTCAGGATGAAATTGAACCCCGAATAATCCGCTCTTCTCGTTCTCCATGAGCGCAACCGGACATGTGTCTGTGCTAGCGGTCACATTAAACCCTGACGGAGGCTTGAGCACCTGGTCACCATGGCTCATCCAGCAGACGCTTTCAAAAGCCTTAGGGCCGGATAGTGTGCCCTGACTAAGTTGGACGGGCGTCTTGCCATATTCACGCATATCTGCAGGCGCCACTTCCCCACCAAGTTGATGAGCCATCATTTGATGACCATAGCATATTCCTAAAATTGGAATGCCAAGTTCATAAATGCGCGGGTCAACACGAGGCGCTCCGTCTTCATAAACACTCGATGGCCCACCGCTAAATATAATGCCCTTTGGACGCTCCTTAATGATTCGATCGATGGGAGCGTCGAATGGGACTATTTGGCTGAAGACATGGCACTCGCGAATTCTTCGAGCAATAAGTTGTGTGTATTGCCCTCCGAAATCTAATACGAAAACCGTTTCATTAGTAAGATGTGATTGCAAAAGAAGGTATCCGTCCGTTAATAGATAGAGATATATTATGCTAGCAGAACGACAGAAAGAGTGTCAAGTTATCAGTAATTTCAATATTCCCTTCTCTACGCATCTTATTTAAACCCCATCAGCACGAGTATTAATGCCAGTATTGACTAACTACAATATAGTGAAATAATCCATAATCGAGTATAATTCGTGAGCCATGCAACATCTGGATTAAATAATTTTTTAAGAATGCTAAGGAATTAAATTATGAGTTTAACTTCTCATGTCCTTAGAAAAAATGTATGGTAATATTTAGTTGTTATTAAATAAATGCTTTTGCAAAAGCGAGGTTTCAATGGAAGGCACTTCATTGCTTTCGAATGCAGAGCGTGTCTCTGAAATATTTTCACGCATTCTTAACCGCAGCATGAGCGAGCGCCTCGTTGAAAATATGACGAAGGCTGAGATAACTTATCCGCAGATGCAGGTCATGCGATTTGTTATGCTGCACACTACTGCTACCATCGGTGATGTGGCTAGAGGACTGTCCATTAGTTATCCTTCAGCTACAAATATGGTGCATCGTCTTGTTCGCAAGGAACTTGTCAGCAAAGAAGGTAACACGAAAGATCGCCGTTTAGTTCGCGTTCTTCTCACCGAGAAAGGTGAACAACTGGTTTTAGATGTTGAACGCGAGAGAGCGGAACGTTTTATGGATGTTTTAGGGAAAATGCCGTTAGAACAATCAAAAGAACTAATGTCTGGACTATTTTCATTTGTACAGACTGCAGTTGATCTCGATTTGGCCGATCCTGATGATATCTGCCTGCGTTGTGGGCTTCAAAATGACCCCAATTGTCCTGTGGCTTCTATGCGCGGGCTTGATGAATGTAAATAGTTTCCTCTTGGATTTGCTATGGAAAACACCATCTATCTAGACTATGCTGCAACTACGCCTGTAGAACCTAGTGTTCTAGAGGCGATGCTTCCGTATTTTAAGGAACGTTTCGGGAATGCTTCTTCCGCTTATTCACTTGGCGCGCAAAGCAGAAAAGCCGTTGAACGGGCGCGCTGCCGAGTGGCTGATCTATTGAATGCTATGGGGCCCGGTGAGATTTTCTTCACCTCAGGCGGAACTGAAAGTGACAACTGGGCATTATCTGGCGCGGCATGCGCAAACCGCGAACATGGCAACCATATTATTACCACCCCAATCGAGCATCACGCAGTTCTGGCATCCGCTCATTGGCTTGAACGAGCAGGATTTGAGGTCACTTTGCTTCCGGTGGACAGTTTCGGAATGGTCGACCCAGATGACCTTCGCAAAGCCATTCGTTCCAATACCACAATAATCAGCATCATGCACGCTAATAACGAAATTGGCACAATTCAACCTATTGCTGACTTAGCGAAAGTTGCACATGAGCACGGAATTCTTTTCCACACTGACAGCGTGCAAACGGTTGGGAAAATACCAGTGGATGTAAGAGCTTTTGGAGTGGACTTGCTATCTATTTCCGGACACAAATTATATGGTCCGAAAGGGATAGGAGCGCTTTATATCAAAAACGGAGTCACACTTGACCCGTTAATTTCTGGTGGTGGCCAGGAGAAATCAATGCGCGGCGGCACTTATAATGTTCCCGGGATTGTCGGGATTGGGAAAGCATGCGAACTTGCTAAAGATTATTTAAATACGGAAATAGCACGTCAACAAGCGATGCGTGATAACCTTATCGATTCAGTATTAAATACTATTCCTGACTCCCGACTTAATGGTCACCCTACTCTCCGCCTCCCTCATAATGCCCATTTTGCTTTTAAATCAATTGAAGGCTCAGCTCTTGTCGCCAATATGGAAGCGATGGGAGTTTATTGCTCCGCAGGTTCAGCATGTTCCTCAGGAGCAACATCAGCTTCTCATGTTTTGACTGCTATTGGTTTACCTTCAGATTGGGTCAGAGGAACTGTTAGAATGACTCTCGGCAAACCAACCACAAGCTCTGATATTCAAAATGCTGCGAAAGCTTTAGCCCATTCAGTATCCAATCTCCGCAGACTAAAAATCTAATCCTCCTGCTTCAAATGCTATCTTTTCCAAATCAGACGAAACTGTCTTATCGTTGCTTCGTCTGAACTTAGCTGATAGATAGGAATAAAGCTAATTATTTCTTGTTTTGTCAGGAACAAAGCGATCTTATTTTTCGTATGATTATTAGTTACATACCGCACCACCCTTGATTAAGTTACTTATACTGGTATGTGAAACAGCTAAGAATAATACCAAGCCTGTTTTGCTTTAGTTATAAAAAGTACTTGACAAACCGTCATTGGTATGTTATGTTATTAAAGGGCTAGTTAAGTACTAGTTAATTAATAATTTTATATTTCACAAGCCTACACGGCTTTAATGGCCCCTAGAAGGTTATGGCAAATCGATAAATAGGCGATATGCCGGTTTTCATAAATTCATTTAATTTTATACATTACGTTTACTAGGAGTGACATTGTGAAAAATAATACACAGTGGACCGGTCAGGGTTTCAGAAATAGAACTCCGTCTACTCAAGCTGATAATGGCTTGTCTAGACAAGCAACGCTTCAGCGCCTGCGTGGAGGTCGTTCTCAAGGTGCCTCACCCCCTGATATTAATGAAGAACCACTTGCTTTAGCGGCAGTTATTGGCGATTTAATCGAGGAACCGGGTGAAGAGGAGCTGTTAACCCTCGAACAAACAGAGGAAACTACAGCGGATCAAGAGGAAGAAGCTCCCGCAGAAACGCCTACTACCTCAGACCACAGCGATGATGTTGAAGAACTCGAAATGTGGATGCGGCAGACTCGTCGAGCTCAGCTTCTAACTCCTTACCAGGAAGTTGATTTGGCTCGCCGAGTTCAGCAGGGTGAAGAGCTTGCGAAAAATATCCTTATAGAATCTAACTTGCGACTGGTTGTCAGCATCGCAAAGAAATATAATGCGCGTGGTATTCCGCTTGCTGATCTCATTCAGGAAGGTAATCTCGGTCTAATCCGCGCGGTTGAAAAGTTTGATTGGCGTAAAGGTTTCCGATTTAGCACTTACGCTACATGGTGGATTCGCCGAGCGATCGCTCGCGCAATTATCAATCAAGGGCGAACAATCAGAATTCCGGTCTATGTCGCTGAACTTATTAATAAAGTAGTTAAAACTGCTAACCGATTGCAGCAGGAACTACAGCGTGAGGCATCTGATGATGAGATCGCTCGCGAAGTAGGCCTGTCTGTCGAGCGAGTGCGAGAAATGCTTAGAGTTGCGGTTGAGCCGCTTTCTCTTGAAACGCCAGTAGGTGAAAAAGATAATAGTTCGCTTGGTGATTTTATTCAGTCAACGAACATGCCCTCACCTACCGACGTAACGCAGAATCTTATACGTCGAGAGGAAATTGACAGCATCCTCAACAAACTCACTCCTCGTGAGCGAGAGGTTGTGCGATTGCGATTTGGTCTCGATGATGGCCGCGCAAGAACACTTGAAGAAGTTGGGGTTGCGCTAAACGTCACTCGCGAACGTGTTCGCCAAATCGAATTACGCGCGATGAAGAAACTACGTCATATTGGTCAAGAAATGACCACAGGTTAAAAAAGGGGCTTCGGCCCCTTTTTTATTGGGGGTGCCCCTGCACCACTAGCCGGTATAAAACAAGTGCTAACTCTTTCCCGTTTTATGCGCACTTTATTCATATCCGCATAAGCATTTCGAAGTTACTTGTCGTACAGTCCCTTCTTTGGGCTCATGCGTTTGGAACCTAGTTGTGGGATGGTCTTTTCTATGACTTCACGTAGCCGTTTGACTTCATCGCGGATGTCAGCAGCTTGTTCGAACTCTAGTTCTTTGCTTAACTTCTTCATCTCGGCTTCTAACTTGGCAATTACGATTGGCAGGTCTTCGAAGGCGATGCGGTCCAGGTCTGTCTTTGGCTTTGTTGAACCATAGGGAGCACGATCCTCAGCTACTTTGTAGGCTCGAACAGTTTCTCGTATTTCTTTAATAATTGTTTGCGGAGTGATGCCGTGCTTATCGTTATATTCCTCTTGAACCTTACGGCGGCGATTGGTTTCATTAATTGCTCTTTGCATCGAGCCAGTTATGTTATCCGCGTACATGATAACCTGTCCGTTAACATTACGAGCAGCACGCCCGATAGTCTGAATAAGTGATGTCTCCGATCGAAGAAAGCCCTCTTTATCCGCATCCAAAATTGCTACTAGCGAAACTTCCGGCAGATCAAGCCCTTCTCGTAATAAATTAACTCCCACGACGACATCATATTCCCCAAGACGAAGGTCCTTAAGTATCTCGCCGCGTTCGAGGGAATGGACACCACTGTGGAGGTAATTCACCTTGATACCCACATCCTGTAGGTAATCTGTCAAATCCTCGGCCATCTTCTTGGTGAGTGTCGTGACAAGCGCTCTCTGGTTGTTCTTTACTCTTCCCTGCACTTCAGTGATCAAGTCATTGACCTGCCCCTCCGTCTTTCTGATAATTACTTCGGGGTCAATCAAACCAGTGGGACGAATAATCTGTTCCGCAATCTGCTCATTATTCTCAGCTTCAAAGGGACCAGGAGTAGCTGAAACAAAAACGACTTGCCCAACACGTGTATGAAATTCATCGAACTTCAAAGGACGATTATCCAATGCAGAGGGAAGGCGGAAGCCATAATCGATCAAAGTCTGCTTGCGCTGCCTGTCACCGTTATACATTGCGCGAACCTGCGGCAGAGTTTGGTGAGACTCATCGATGAAGGTAATGAAATCCTTAGGAAAGAAGTCGAGCAGCGTGTAAGGCGGTGTACCAGGATCTCTGCCATCGAAATATCTTGAATAGTTCTCTATGCCTGAGCAATAACCGAGTTCCTTCATCATCTCTATGTCAAACTCGGTCCGCTGTTGAATTCGTTGTGCTTCTATAAACTTATTCTGCGACTGGAATATTTCCACCCTTTCGTGCATTTCAGATCGGATTTCTTCGATAACTTCATCCATCTTATCCAAAGGGGTTACATAATGGGTCGCAGGGAAGATGCTTACCTGGTCTAATTCATCAAGAATTTCACCCGTTAGAGGGTCAAATAGGCGAATTCGTTCAACATCCTCTCCAAATAATTCTACGCGGGTGATGATTTCCTCGTCGGCAGGTTGAATTTCAAGGGTATCTCCCCTCATTCGGAAAGTTCCGCGACCAAGAACAAGATCATTCCGAGCAAATTGCATATCAATTAATCGCTTTAGAATTTCCTTCAGCTTAATCGTTTGACCCTTTGAGAATGTAAGGACACTTTCGAGGTATTCATCAGGTGAACCTAAACCATAAATACAAGAAACGCTTGCTATAACCACCGTATCCCGCCGCGTGAGTACAGCTTGCGTAGCGGCGTGTCGAAGGCGATCAATCTCATCATTAACTGAAGAATCCTTCTCGATATATGTATCACTTTGAGGCACGTAGGCTTCCGGCTGATAGTAGTCATAGTAGCTGATAAAGAAGTGGACTGCATTCTCAGGAAAGAAAGCACGGAATTCTTGGCAAAGCTGAGCCGCCAGTGTTTTGTTGTGAGCAATTACCAGGGCAGGACGTTGTAGACGCTCGATGACACTCGCCATCGTAAACGTCTTTCCTGTTCCGGTTGCTCCAAGCAGTGTTTGATATCTTAAATCACGGTTCAAGCCTTCAGCAAGCTGACCAATCGCTCTCGGCTGATCACCTTGCGGTGTGAAATCCGCTACTAGTTTGAATTTTTTATCGTCCATCTGCAAACCTTAGATCGTATAATGCAGTGCATTCTAAGGATCATTGTACCGCAGCTTAAAGTGTTGCTATCTTTTATCGGCAATAAACATTTTGTTGAAATCATAACTGTGACTTAGCGCATAATGCTGTTCATGCTTCTATAACTGAATATCAGATTGTCCAAGAAAAAGGTAAGCTTTATTTAGGAGAGTTTATATGATTATTCGCTTAGGACACAGCCCGGATTCAGATGACGCATTTATGTTTTGGGGACTTGCAACCGGTCAGATTGAAACCCCTCTCAAGTTCGAACATATTCTAGAAGATATTCAAACCCTCAATGATTGGGCTAAGATTGGTAAGCTTGAGGTGAGTGCGATTTCAGTCCATGCTTTTGCTTATGTTTCCGATAAATATGCTCTTCTTCGACATGGCGGCAGCTTTGGTGATGGATATGGCCCGATGCTTATCGCCCGAGAAAATATCCCCCTCGACAAGCTAAATAGTTACACAATCGCCATCCCAGGTCTTTTGACAAGCGCTTACCTTGCTCTGAGCCTCTTTCACCCAGGCCTTAAAACTGTCGTAATGGATTTTGATGAGATCATGCCCGCCGTCAAAAAAGGCACTGTTGATATCGGTCTTATCATCCATGAAGGGCAACTCACACATAAGAATGAGGATCTGGTCACCCTTGTTGATTTAGGCAAATGGTGGAAAGAAGATACCGGAGGCTTACCTCTCCCCCTCGGCGTCAATGTTGTAAGAAAAGACTTAGGCGAGAAAGTAATTACTGAAGCCTCCCGAGCTCTTCGCGCCAGCATTCAAACAAGTCTTGATAATCGTCAACAAGCGCTTGATTATGCCTTAAGTTTCGCCCGTGGTATGGATCGCCAAATCGCCGACCAATTCGTAGGTATGTACGTTAATGGTTTAACCTGCGATATGGGCGAGCGAGGACTAACAGCTATTAAAACTTTCTTAACCCGCGCAACCAAAGCCGGCCTCGTTCCACCAGTAGATATCGAAGCAATCGAATAGGCTTTAGCCAATTAAACCTCAGGGAAGGACTTCGGGTACAATATGTGCACTTTATGGGTGCTGAGGTATTCGAAATGAGTGATCTGGCAAGACCGAACGTAATGAAAGTTGAACCCTATGTGCCGGGGAAACCGATTGAAGAGGTGGAGCGTGAACTTGGGCTGACAAATGTTGTTAAGCTCGCTTCGAACGAAAATCCACTTGGCCCCTCGCCTAAGGCAATGGAAGCCGTTAAGAATGCCATTGAACGCATGCACATCTACCCTGATGGCGCTGCGTTTGAGTTTAAAAAAGCCCTTGCTCAACATTTCGATTTGCCTACTAACTACTTCTTCCCTGCTAACGGCTCGGATGAGATCATCCAGTTTATGGGATTAGCTTATCTGTGCCCTGATGACGAAGTCGTTATAGCCGAACCCTCATTCGCGCGATATTATGCCGTCGCAGGTTTAAATGATGTCAAAGAGCATCGAGTCCCCTTAACTCCTGATTTGCGCCATGACCTCAAGTCGATGCGCGCGAAGATAAATGAGAAGACTAAGTTAGTCTATATAGCCAACCCGAATAATCCAACAGGTACGATTGTTACCGACGAAGAATTCAAAGTTTTCATGTCGAATCTACCGCCACGCACAATAGTAGTGTTCGATGAGGCCTATCGCGAATTCGCTGAGGATAAGAACTATCCGCAGTCCCTACCCTACATTGAAACTCATAACATCATCGTTCTACGAACGATGTCAAAGGCATATGGGCTGGCAGGTATTCGAGTTGGTTATGGAATTGCTCGACCTGAATTGCTTGAACCAATGGAACATGTTCGTGAACCGTTTAATGTGAACTCAATTGCTCAGATAGCAGCAGTCGCTGCGCTTGGGGATAAAGATCATCTCAAATGCACCGTTGAACTCAACTCACGAGGCAAACGATACCTGTATGATGCCTTGCGCAGGATGGGCGTTAAATATGCGCCAACCGAAGCTAACTTTGTGCTAATCGACACTGAGATGGACGGCAAGGTGGTCTATGATGCACTTCTTCGTAAAGGTGTGATCGTTCGACCATGCACTTCTTTTGGCTTGCCGAGCTATCTACGCGTATCAATAGGCACCCCTGCTGAAAATGAGCTGTTTATTGCTGCATTCAAGGATGTGCTTGCTACTCTACCCGAAACTCAGTAAGCTCTTAAAGATGCACCTAAAGGATATTGGTTAATGATTATTGTTCTGAGCGCGAGCGCCACTAAAAAACAGATTGATGAAGTTGCCGATCAACTAAAGGAATGGGGTTACGAGATTCATCCTATTTATGGCGTAGAAAAGACGGTAATCGGCGCTGTTGGCGCTCCTGATGCGGATAAGACTTATGCCAAAGAACATCTTGAACAGCTACCTTTCGTCGAACAAGTCGTCCTCATTCTTCAACCCTATAAAATGGTTTCGCGCAGTTATAAGCCAGAAGGTACAGTTATCGATGTCGGCGGAGTAAAAATTGGCGGCAATGAAATCGTGGTTATGGCAGGACCCTGTACGGTTGAAAGTTATGATCAGTTGCTTGATACTGCTAAAGCAATAAAAAAAGCCGGTGCAACCATTCTTCGAGGCGGGGCATACAAACCCTGCACATCACCCTACAGCTTTCAAGGCCTTGGTAAAGAAGGCTTGGAAATGTTGGCAGCCGCTGGAAAAGAGACGGGGCTGAAGATAATCACCGAAGTGATGGACCCGCGCAATGTGGAGATGGTTGCCGAGTATACCGACATCCTGCAGATTGGCACCCGCAATATGCAGAACTATGACTTATTAAAAGAAGTCGGTTCAAGCCAAACACCCGTTATGCTCAAGCGCGGAATGAGCGCTAAGATCGAAGAATGGCTTTACGCCGCCGAGTATATAATCTTGCGGGGCAACCAAAACGTAATGTTCTGCGAACGAGGTATACGATCTTTCGAGACATACACACGAAACACCCTCGATTTAAGTGCGGTGCCGGCAATTAAACAGCTTTCACATCTTCCGATTATTGTTGACCCATCACATGGAACGGGAAGGTGGGGGATGGTCGCTCCGATGTCTAAAGCGGCAATCGCATGCGGCGCCGATGGGCTTATTATCGAAGTCCATCCCGACCCAAGCCATGCCGCTAAAGACGGCGCCCAGAGTCTGAATTTTGACAATTTCGAACAACTTATGACCGAGCTAAAACCAATTGCAACAGCCGTAGGCAAATGCATAGGAAAAGCTTAGCGCTCAACCGGAGAAAAACATGATTATCGTCCTGAAACTTGGGGCTTCTGAAGATCAAGTCCAGTATATCGCTGATATCCTTCGCGCACGTGGGTATGGGATACACCTATCTCAAGGGGTTGAACGTACTGTCGTTGGCGCAATTGGGGCGTTGGATGAAGAAAAGCGAGAGCTAAAAGAACAATTGGAAGCGTTGGATTTTGTTGATAACGTTGTCCTGATTTCTAAGCCCTATAAACTTGTAGGCAGGCATTTTAAACCTGATGGGACGACAATCACCGTTCGAGATGTGACTATAGGTGCAAATGAGATAATAGTCATGGCCGGCCCTTGCACCGTTGAAGATCATGAGCAAGTGATGTCCAGTGCGATTGCGGTGAAAGCAGCCGGCGCTCAGATATTCCGTGGTGGTGCTTATAAACCAAGCACTTCCCCATACAGCTTTCACGGGTTGGGTGAACCTGGTCTCAAAATGCTTGCCGAAGTGCGTGATGTCACCGGAATGCCCATTATTACCGAAGCCATTGACCCCCGAGATATCG
>JBAXQP010000010.1 GCA_037131655.1 bacterium
GGGATTGCCGATAATACCAGCTCGCGCGGGGACTGAAACTTCAACGATCATCCTAATTCCCTTTCGAACCATCAAAAAACGGATTGATATTGTTGCTGAAGGTCTGAACTAAATCAATTTTCCAGCTATCGTTCTTGCTGTCTTTAATCATGTATACCGTATTAAACTTTGAGACCCATTCCCAACCAGACGTTTTGATCTTGATAATCGCGTCTTCGTCATTTACTTCCGTGCTGAGTATTTTGTATTGGACTTTAGAACCTTTCGGAAGTTCCTTAATTAAATCTTCAGCCATTTCAGGCAGGGTTTGCGGCAGGAATTTAAGAAAGCCTTCGGGCGCGGTTGTCTGTTCGAGGAGCTTCTTTGTGTTGCGTTCATTAAGAGCTTCGAAGAAATTACACACGACCTTTTCTGCGCTTGATCGACATTTAAAGCTGTTATAGGCTACTAATGCTCCTATCGTAATCGCCAGTACGATCACAATTGCGATAGATAGTCCAAGAAAAAGCTTCTTTTTACCCTTGGAATTTGATTCTGATATCGATCGTTCTTCAGCCATAGTATCCACGCTGATACCTATAAAGTCCGCCCCATTGCCAAAGCAATTGCTCTCAGATTACCCATAAGCGTTTGGAATTGGGCGGGGGTAAGCGATTGCGGTCCGTCTGAGAGCGCTTCTCGTGGGCATGGATGCATTTCAATCATCAGGCCATCCGCTCCGGCAGCAATGGCCGCAAGCGCCATTGATGGAACCCATCTGGCAACACCAACGGCATGGCTTGGGTCAACAATAACTGGCAGGTGGGAAATTTCTTTAAGCACAGGAACAACGCTGACATCAAGCGTGTTGCGTGTATAGTTCCTATCCAGGGGATGCACTCCTCGCTCACAAAGCATCAGGTTCGGGCTGCCGTTGTGTAGAATATATTCGGCGGCAAGTAGGAACTCATCAATAGGAGCACTAGGGCCGCGTTTGAGCATCACTGGATGACCTGAACGGCCAGCTTCGATTAATAGGGGATAATTCTGCATATTACGCGCGCCGATTTGGAGGATATCAACATACTTTACAGCAAGCGGTACCAAATCGGGCTGCATCACTTCTGAAATAGTTAAAAGACCGATTTCTTCGCCAACGGCCTTGAGTATTTTTAAACCCTCTTCCTGCATGCCTTGGAAGGAATAGGGTGAAGTTCGAGGTTTGAAGGCTCCCCCTCTAAGAATTTGCGCTCCGGCTTCCTTGCAGGCTTTCGCGGATGTCAGCATCTGTTCGTAGCTTTCAATCGCGCAGGGACCTGCCATCACTTGTAACTGCTCGCCGCCAATGATCGTTCCTTTAATTTCAAAGACGGTATTGGCGCTGTGGAATTCGCGCGATGCTAACTTGTAGGGACGGCTGACATGAGCGACATGATCAACCCCTGTTAAGCTCATCAGCTTCTGGGTCAATGGCTCCCTTAATTCAGGAGGGATAGCATTCGGGATGCCGATAGCTACTCGGTCTCCTCCCGGCCAAACGACCGAATCCATTCCTTGAGATTTTATTGTAGAAACAACGCTCTGAATATCCTCTTCAGTCGCGGCAACTGCCATAACCACTATCATTTCGCAAACCTACCTTTCCTCTTTCATTATGACAGCAATTCACTTTGAGTAGTACCAAAAAAAGAAAGCCCCCTTGCCTTGTGGGCAGGGGGGCTTTCGTGGTAATCAAGGCTTAGAACTTGACAGTTCCCTGTAGAATGAACAGGCCACCGGCAAGCTTGTTCTCGCCATCGACTTCAAAGTAGTCAGTGTACTTTGCGTCATAGTTCATGACCTGGTACTTGAACTTCAAGTTGGCATTTTTGCCAAGCATGTAGTCCACGCCGAAAGTGAAGTAGTTCTCCGTCGGCTTACCGCCATATAAGTAGTCAGGTTCTGACACCTCAGGATCAAAGCGATCCTGGATATCCCAGTTCACGCCTTCCCAGTCAGCGGTTAGTGTCCAAACAGGACTAACCTTGTAGGTAGCGTTGACGAGGAAGCGGTTTACCTTATCGCTGGTGAGAAGACCATGGAGATGATCGGAATCCGTCACGTCAGCAACCTTACCGGTTCCCTGATAGAACTCGCCGCTGGCGCCCATTGTGAAGGCATCGCTGAACGCATATTTTGCGCCAACGGTGAAGCCCTTGATGTCGGTTGGGTTGTACCAGAAGCCGATGCGGCCCCAGGAACCAGGTGCATTGAAGAACGGCATGACTTCCTTGTAGCCGGCCATTAGCTGGAAGCTATTGGCAACATCGTACGTCGCATTGACGTCCCAGGCTGTATTGTCATGGCTGAGAACGTTGTGGTTGTTGAACATAACCTGTGAAGCCGCATATTCGGCCTTTACGTTCAAGCCCTTGGTCAGTTCTACAGCAGCGTTGGCGCCGTAGACGGCAACGCGGTTGAAGTAGCTTTCATAATCGTTATTACTATCCAACAAGATATAAGTTAGGCCAAGGTTTGCTGTTGATCCAAGACCAACCTTTACGTTTGCGCCCAACGTAGTATCGACTTCAAGCACGCCCTCTCGGAGACCGTGAGGTCGATGCATGAAGGTATAACACGGTAAATTTCCAGCTGTGATCATCTGGAAGTTTTCGTAGTCGGTGTTCTCGATGGATTGATTCTTGCCACCAAAGATATCCAGCTTCACATTGGAAAATTTGAAGTCCAATTTGCCGCCGTCGAAATAGATATTGCCGTCGTCGTAGCGTGCTACGTCGAAATAAAAGTCGGGATCGACTCGGCTGTAGGTGTAAGGAGTAACCTGGTAGCCTAAGCGTCCAAGTGTAACTGTGGTTTCACCCATGAATTTCATGGGGAAAGTGACGTTGGCGGCCCAAACCGCAAGCTCTGTCTCATGCGCGCTGCGGTGGTCGTAGCCTTGGAAGTATCCGCCCTGAGGCGTTGTTGCTACGTCAATCCAGTCCATGAAGTTACCAATCACGAACTCGGCATAACCGGTGACTCCGTTGCCGAAGTTGCCATTCACGTTGAGACCCAGCTCGTGAACCATGGTCAAGTCCTTGACAGGGTTGCTGGTCTGGTAGTCGGAATTCTGGTTAATGCCGAACAGATTGCTGTTCAGGTCTACGCCATACTTGGTGCCTTCGCCATAACCAGCGCGAACGCCAAAGAAGAGGTCGCCGTGGATGTCGATGGGCACGGGGCGCTTCATCAATTCAGCCACTAGTTTCTCTAACTCTGTGGTTCTAACGGTCAGTTCTTGAACGCTGACGCCTAAACTGGCCAGTTCCTTCTCAAACTCTACCGCTAACTTGTTGAGGCGAGCCGCATCATCCTTAAGATAAGCCATGCCAGCGAGCTGCTCTTTCAGAGCAGATACCTCAGCGGTGACACTAGTTCCACTGCTGGTGGTCTCTAAGGCTGCGATGCGAGACTGTATTGAAGTTATGTCCCCGATTTTCTTGAGAAGATTCTCAAACATTGCTCGGGTCGCGGTTGCGAACTCATAGCGAGTCATCGGGCGGTTGCCCAAGAAGACTTCGCCGGGATAGCCTGTTAATAGACCATCCGCTTTCAAAACTCTGACGTCCTCGTAAGCCCAGTGAGTACTGGGGACGTCCTTGAACATTTCACTTTGCGCTTGAACCATAGGCGCTAGCACGGCTAGCGTTAGGCTCAACACAAATACGCAGATCAATGATCTTAGCGTGTTGCTCATTTGGATCCTCCTTGATTTTTGAGGGAGGAGTGTCAGGAATTTCAGAGCCTTCCAAAGTGACCTCTGAACCCTCCATGCACCCTTTTCCCTTTTGGTTCCTAGCCTGACAAAAAGTCAAACTAAGACGAACATACTATAGCATAGTGTATATATGCTCGTCAATAATTCTTTTAAAATTTTGGGCACGCATTTTTGCATGAGGTTCACTATTGTCTATTCAAAGCATTCAACACTAAGCGTATGTATATTTCATAAGTAAGTTTAGTCATTAATGCAGAGAAGAAGACCCGAAAATCGTGATTTCCAGGCCTTCTTGTTTTTGAAGTGACAAATCAGATTTAGAACTTAACCCGTACAGTATACGAAACAACAACCTTACTATTAGCCGGTACGGTTGTTGGGAATTCAACGGTATAGGCATCTAACTTGTTGTACTTTTGACTGCTTTCGGTGATTTGCCAATCTCCTGAAAGATGCTCGACCACCATTACGGCTGCAGGGACTGTCTTGCGATTGGTGACCGTTATTTTATAGCTATCTTCATAGATTCGATCGGAAATTTGATTGTGGTTAGTATGAACCCGCTCACCCATAACATCGAATGCATCGCCGATATAGAGCCTTATCGTCTGATCGCGAGGCGTATGGTCAATCTGGTCTTCACCTAATAACTGTAAATTGCCATTTTCATCTGACTTATAGGCTCGAACCCTACCCCTTGGCATCGGTATTCCCATATTGTTTTCTTTACTGTTTTTAAGTTCGAATATGATATTGGCACGGCCTTCTTGAGTCTCACCGCCTTCGCCTGGAACACCTCTCATGGTAAAAACTCGCCTTCCGAGGTCCATTACGAACTTGCGATTCACTTTAACGTTTTTCGCCGACATGAAGTTAAGCTGCTTGGTTTCGTTGTCTCGTAAAGTGGTCTTTCCTTCGAGTGTATAGAGGTGATAATCTGAGAAGGCCTGTTCTTGGAATTGCGGGGCTTCAGGCGCTCCCGCACGCATCATTGCTACTCCATATTCAGGCATGGGGGAGACGCCTTGGGAGACACGCCGCACATCCCCAGCCAGTAGTTGCAATTGCGTATCTCGATAGGTTGCTCCGCTATGATTATCTAAGGTGACCAATCCATTGAGATCCACCGCTGTTTCTGCCTGGTTAACTACCGCCACATAATCCGCTCGCCAGCTCAAGTTATTTGCGATAAAGCCAACTTCGATGGTCTGAGATCCACCGCGTCCAGCATCCAATTGCCACATAAGTGTCGGGCGAGCAATCAAGCCCTCCGGCACCACGTCCAAAACTACTTCACCAACCGGATTGACTAGGAGACTCCCGTCTTTTAGCCGAACAACCATCCCTTGATTGATGGGGGATAGTCCTGACAAGATAGCCGTCGGTGGATTAAGAAGCACCCCTTCCACCAACTCCACTTGACCATTTGGAAGGGTTCTGCGAAGTTTTATAGTCTTTCCGACCGATTTGTCTAAAATTGACGTAGAATTTAATGCGTCGTAGAGAAAATCCTGTTCCCGCATTGTCAACGCATTAGGAGCAGTCAACGACTTGATAGTGACTGAAGTGGGGTCAATTGAAATCGGCACGTCCTGAAAGAGAACGGTATTAAGCCCCTGTTTGAGGTTAATATCTCTTTTTTCCCGCACTACTCCAAAATTCTGACTATAAATCGTCAAAGAAACCCCTTTGGTATCAGCCGAAGTCGACACCAAAGCATTCTGAGCAAGAGCCAACAAACTCACTACCAAGACCGAAATTAACAACAATCCTTTACGAACCATTTCTTTTCCTCCATTTTAGTGCGTATTTCCGTATCATTGCGAGGATTCCTGTGCCGAAGCAACCCCCTCCAAAACATTCTGGACTGATTACACGTTTTTCTATGAATGTCACCTCTAACAAGGTGATTATATTTGCCGGATCGTGCTTCTCGACCCTACCACATGATACTTCACTCTTATATAATACGCTGTTCGCAGGGGATTCCTTTAACGGGCAATCAAACTTTCAAGATAAAAGCAATTTCAGGGTACAATCAAATGGCAGCGAATCATTCAATTTCGTGGGCCGTACCCCCAATTTCTATGGAAATTTCAAATCCTTTAAAACGTTGGTCTGTTAGTACTGGAAATGCGGACATTGAGGCGGAGTTTATCCAGCAGCTTAGTATTTCGCCGGTAATTGCGCGTCTATTGGTGAACCGCGGAATTTGCGACGTCAAGGAAGCGGGCATATTTCTTAATCCAAACTTGCAGTACTCCCATGACCCGTTTTTACTTCCTGATTGCGAAAAAGCAGCCAATCGGATTGCGCAAGCGGTTCGTAACCATGAAATTATCTTCGTTCATGGTGATTATGATGTGGACGGGATGACAAGCTGCGCGATCTGGACAAGGATGCTTCGTCGAGTTGGAGCCGAAGTGATTCCCCATGTTCCTCATCGGCTAAAGCACGGGTATGGAGTTCATGCGCATGCGGTCGATATGGCTTCCGAACGGGGCGCGAAGCTGATCATCACCTGCGATTGCGGCATTCAAGCCCATGAGGTGGTCGAATACGCAAAAGAGAAGCAAATTGATGTCGTCATCACAGACCATCACGAAGCTGGCGATACTCTTCCTCAAGCAGTTGCTGTCGTCAACCCGCATCGAAACGACTCCCAATACCCTTTCACTGAACTAGCAGGTGTGGGAGTTAGCTACAAAGTGGCCGAAGCGGTAGTGAAAACTCTTGGTCTACCAACCGATGCTTTCCAAAGAGCTTTTTTGGACTTAGTGACCCTCGGAACAGTGGCGGATGTTGTGCCGTTGTTGGGCGAGAATAGGCTGATTGTCGCTAACGGATTGCCAAGGCTTTCCGAAAGCCGCAAAGCGGGTGTTCGAGCATTACTCGATTTGTGTGGATTATCTCATGGGGGCACAAAAAAGCTATCAACCGATGAGATAGGCTACCGAATCGGCCCGCGATTGAATGCGGCAGGAAGAATTGATGATGCCGCTATCGCACTGCAATTGCTGCTAACCGATGATCCTGGCGAAGCGAAGCTATTGGCCGAGAAATTGGAAATCCAAAACGAAGAGCGTAAGAAAGAACAAGAGCGCATCTATAAGGAAGCGGAAGCTAGTGCGCTTGAACAGGACATGAGTCAGGTTAAAGTGCTGCTGGTAGCCGGTGACAACTGGCATACAGGCGTCATCGGGATAGTGGCAGGGAATTTGGCAAAGCGGTTCACTCGACCGACTCTAGTGGTCTCAATTGACCCTGAGACGGGAATTGGCAAAGGATCGGCGCGAAGCATTGGCACATTCAACATTCACGATGCCATCCATAGCAATCGCGACCTTTTTCTGAACTGCGGCGGCCATGCAATGGCAGCGGGATTTAGCCTTAAGAAAGAAATGCTGCCGACAATAAGGGAAGCGCTGACAATCTATGCAAGTAAAGTATTGACCGAGGAAGATTTACTCCCAGTAGTCAAGATTGATATGGAAATAGATGGTATAGATGCGGATCTTGGCTTATGCGACCAACTTAGTATGCTCGCGCCCTATGGATTCGCTAATGAAGCTCCCGTTTTTCTCAGCAGGCACGTATTAATATTATCGAAGAATATAACAAAAGATGGGAAACATGTCCAACTCCAACTGCGTTCGGAGGGGATGAACCCGACCAAGGCTATTGCATTCAATCAGTCAGAAACGTTCGAAACCCTAGAGCAGGGGGATGAAATCGACGTCGTCTATACCCCCGATATCGATACCTGGAATGGCCGCCGCCAACTCCAGTGGGCAGTCACTGATGCAAGAAAAACAGAGGAAACGTAGAGTGTTTTGCGTATTATATATTAATAGGGATTATCCTAACCCCCCAAATGGAATGGGTAGGATATCCGGAATACGAACTACGCAGTACGCAATTCGAAAAAATTTATGAAACGTGATAGCTCTAATAGTGATCTCGAAGATCCTGAAGTTCTTGTAGAACTCCTGGCGAAGGTGCGGGAATATAATCCTGAGGCTGACTTGCCTCGGATAAGACGCGCTTACTTCTTCGCTGAGGAGAGACATGCCGGACAAGCAAGAGTGTCAGGTGATCCTTATATCACGCATCCATTAGCGGTAGCGAGTATTCTTGCCAACCTCAGTATGGATGTCGATTCAATCTGCGCCGGACTTCTCCATGATTTACTCGAAGATACCAACGTTAACGCCAACGATATTCGCGTGCAATTTGGTGAGACCGTTCTGCGCTTAGTCGAGAGTGTCACCAAATTGACTTGGACTGCAGAAGGGCTTGAAGCGGAAACTGATTACGCGAGAAACCGTCAAGAAGTTCATCGAGCAGCAGAGAATCTTCGCAAAATTCTTTTGGCAATGGCACGCGATATTCGCGTGATGGTTATCAAGCTGGCTGATCGCTTGCATAATATGGAGACCTTGGGTTGTCTAACCCCTGAGCGTCAGAAGAAGATTGCCTCCGAAACGATGCAAATCTACGCCCCTCTCGCGGCAAGATTGGGCATTTGGGAAATCAAATGGAATCTGGAAGACTTCGGCTTTAAGTATCTCTATCCCGAAGATTACGCGCGAATTTCTGCTCATGTGGCAAAAACTCGATTGGAGCGTGTGAAGAATGTTCATGAGGCCATTCGAACGCTCAAAGAGAAGCTTGAGCAAGCAGGTATCCGCGCAGATGTTCAGGGTAGACCAAAACACCTTTGGAGCATCTACCAAAAAACGCTAACTCAGGGTATCTCAATCGATGACATCTATGACCTGACGGCATTGAGGATAATTGTGGCTGCAGAGCCGGAGTGCTATTATGCCCTCGGCTTAGTCCACGACCTTTGGCAGCCGATCCCAAGTCTGTTTTATGACTATATCGCTAAACCAAAAGCGAACGGTTATCGATCGCTCCACACGAAGGTGATGGGACAGACTAACGAACCGATGGAAGTGCAAATTCGAACCTGGGAAATGCACCGCACGGCTGAATTCGGGATCGCCGCTCACTGGCAGTACAAAGAAGGCGGTAAGCTCGATGAGACTTATGTCGATAAGCTGGGGCGGCTTCGTCAGCAGCTCTTCGACTGGAGCAGTGACTCCAAATCAAGCAGCGAATTCTTGCGCACAGTCGTCAGCGATCTGTTCTCTGACCAAGTGCTTGTGTTTACGCCTAAAGGCGACGTTATCGACCTTCCGGCAGGCGCGACTGCAGTCGATCTCTCTTATCGAATTCACACCGACCTCGGAAACCACACCATTGGCGCCAAAGTGAACGGGCGTATCGTTCCGTTAAGCTATCAGTTCCAAAACGGGGATATTGTCGAGATACTCTCACGCCAAAATGCATCGCCCAGCGCCGACTGGATGAAGTTTGTTAAAACATCTCATGCGCGTTCTAGTATCCGAAGCCATCTGAGACGTATTCACCGGACCACCAATGCGCAACTTGGCCGGCAGGCGATTGAAAAGGAACTTAAATGGCTCGGGTTGGAACCGAAGGAATTCTTTGGCGAAGATAAGCTTCAGCGTATAGTAGAGGAACTCAATAAAGAAAATGTCGAGGACTTGCTGGCATCGGTCGGCGAAGGATTAATCAGCACTAACTCGATCGTAAATCGCCTCCGAGGCCTTGATCACGTTCAACAACCAGAACCAGATCCGCTTTCCCAACTTAAATCCAGGAGCACCCTGCAAGTAAGCGCTGAAGGGCTTGAAGCGATGATGCTACGGCGCGGACGCTGCTGCCACCCAATCCCAGGTGAAGAAGTGATTGGGTATGTCTCCCGTGGTCGCGGTATTGTCATCCATCGCCATATATGTGCCAATGCAAAGAATTACATGATCAAAGAGCCCGAGAGGATGGTTCCGGTGAACTGGAGAGACCGCAGCGAAAAGGTTTATGATGTGCCCTTGCGCATCACGACTACTGACAGGCAGGGACTATTAGCCGACTTGTCGGCGATTATGGCAGAAGCCAAAGTGAACATTAGCTCTGCCAGGATTCGAACCTTTAACAAAAATAGTACGGCTCTGGTGGAAATGACCGTGGATGTAGCGGATGCGACCCAGATGTCAAACATTCTTGCCAAAATTTCATCCATGGGCGATGTCCTTGAAATCAAACGCGTGCAAGCAGAGACCAAAACCTAATGCGAGCCATCCTGCAACGCGTTAACTTCGCCCGCGTTACGGTTGAAGGCGAAATAACCGGTGAGATTGGAAAAGGGCTTCTCGTCTTGTTGGGCGTCCACCGTGAAGACGATGAGGACAAAGCGAGAGTTCTTGCCAATAAAGTGGCTTGCATGAGGATTTTTGAAGATGAAGAAGGGAAAATGAACCGCTCTCTACTTGATATTGGCGGAGAAGCGTTGGTGGTATCTAACTTCACCCTTTATAGCGATACTCGTAAAGGCCGACGCCCCAGCTTTAATGAGGCTGCCCCCTATGATAGCGGCGAAATGCTTTATGAACGTTTTTGTTATTATCTCGAACTTGAAGGCACATCTGTAAAGCAAGGACGCTACGGAGCGCATATGGATGTGCTCCTCGAAAACGACGGTCCAGTGACTATTCTTGTGGATACCTGATAATCTCCGAAAGGCTCGCCTTGTTCACAAACTGCACTTTTTACGGTCATTATATTATTCCTGTTTAAACTTTTAGCTCAATTAGGCGATTATTTTGCTCCGATGTGATATTATAAGTCGTTACATGCTCAAATATACTAAGCTCAAGTTGGTAGGCAGTCCTGAAAGATGTTAGAAAGACGAAAGAAAAAGCACTTAACTTTTTCAGAAAAGTTTATTCAAGGGTGGTTACCCGCTATTTTAGCAGCCATCATAATTGGATTACTGCCAATTCATCAAACCCCCGCTATCTTTGCTTACTCAATACCTATCGCTATCATTTCAGGCTTAGTTCTTTTCTTTACATCTAATCTACGTGACTTCTTATTGTTGATTATTATTTACGGAGTTGCGTTTTATGCCGCCCTGCATAGCTCGGAATTAATCAATGTTATCTATGAAAAAGGTCCGGATGCAAACCCCTCAGACTGGGTGATGGTAACTCAATGGCTTATTATTGGGTTATTTGCCCTCGGGTCAGGAATTTTAGAATCGTTAAATGCCCCGCCCTCTTGGGGGCGTAGGTGTTATTTTTTGGCCATAGCCTCTTATTTTCTAGGTTCAGCCACGATTGCGTCGATCAATGGGGAATGGTTAAACATGATCGGAAGAAGTCTTATCGGCGTAATAGCCATATGGGGGTCAATCGCTCTCCCTTACCTAACTAACGAAGATAGTAAACAAAAGGCTCTAGAGGCAAAAGAACCTCCCCTGGTCGAAGAACTGAAACCGGATGTAAAGGTAAGAAGATTCGAGTAACGTGTTAACGTACTCTTGAAACCCACTTCGTTTTGAAGCTAAAGCCCGTGGCACGCTTTCGAAAGATAGGAATTACTATTTTCCTTCATCTTACCTCATGCTTTCTCAATACCTACTGGCTCAGATACTCCTTGTCTCCTACAACTCTCGCAAGATATACTACTGATTCAATTCAGGAAAGATAAAAGACAAAGTGTTCGGACTTTCCATAGCGATGTTGGCCTTGGCATTAACAATAGGACTGAGGTAACTGTGTTGGAGAACTCAAAGATGCGCGTAGAAGCGGTTAACTATAATGGGCAATATGGGTTGAATATGCTAGCTCAAACTGCGGATGGAATATGGAAGTTGGTCGGGTATGGGCAGCGGGATAAGGCTGAGGCGCCCTCATTTATCAACACATTCGTGGTTACTAATAAAGACGGCATAGAGTATCCCATCCCCCTAACAGAGAATATAAAGGTCTCTAATGGGATCAGACTTGAAGGGGAGAATGATCTTGTCCAACTGGCGGTAAATGTTAGTCTTCCTGAGAACGGTAATCCGATACTCGATCTCGAGCTAACGCGCAAAGGGACGGCAGAGTTGGGGAAATTTTATGCCAATTTTGCTTTCACGGGCGCTAGCTATGACAAACCGTTGGATCCGCATGAGTACATGAACGGCGGCGCATGGCATAAGTCAGAGAAGGCGGAGACTGCCTATGGCGAAGTGGACCGATCGCATCACTGGTTCCGCCATGTGCGCTGGCCGGCTACGATGGTGCAGAAGGAATCGGATACGTTCGCGGTGATTATTCACCCTTCGATGATTGGCCTGCGTGGGGAGACCATTCAGAATGCCTTCAACCTAATTTGCTGGAAAGACGGGCGTATTCAAATCGAGTGCGTGGAGCGCAATCTCCTGCCCTTAGACAAGTGGGCCACGGAGTTCATCGAAGGTCCGCCGCCGCCAGTTAACTACAGCAAACCAGGCGGAACGGCTAAATTCAGCTTTATTCTCTATGCCAATGCTACTTCGCCCCCGTATTTAGGATATCGCAAAGTCTACGACATCGTGCGCGACCTCTATATCAAACACACCCCCGAACCGCCAGTGTACGTGCCGCTTTCGAAAACCATGAAAGAACTCGATTTATGGCTATTCAATCGCTTCTACAAGTACATCTGGCGAAATGTGGATCAGGATAAGGGCGGATTTGTGTATTTCTGCTACTTCGGCACTGGGCACGTGGAAACGACACGCCTGTGGGAAGATTCCGTCTGCTACAACTGGGGGTTCAACAACAACCTCATCGGGGCCTATGGGTTCCAGCGTTACTATGAGATGACAGGCGATGAGAAATATCGAATTCATGCTCGAAAGGTCGTCGACCTGCTCATTAAGACAGACTCAATGATCACTGAAGGGCCGCTGGCAGGAGCTTTTCGTACATGCTGGGACGATGACCCCCTTCCATTCCGCAGTGAGTCCAATTGGAAGGGCGGCGATATGTGGTGGGTTGGAGAAGAGATCGGCCATGAAGAGGGCATGCAAATGACCACGGTGGACGAAAACTACACCGGCTTCAACGCGCCCATCGTGCCCAAGGAGGGCTACTGGTTCGTGGACCTTCTCCGCAGTGTCAATATGGCTGTCACAGGCTATTACCTACTCGATTATGCCGACATGACGGACTATCAACCGGCGACGGACTATGCACAGAAACTGGGCGAGTTCTTCCTTCGAGAGCAGATGCCCGATGGCGATTGGATGGGCATGTGGAACCCAAAATCGGATTATTGGGATTGGGTCAAGGAGCACGGTCACGAGAAGGAATTAAACAACATCATCGAAGGCAACAAATCCCAGTGCGGTGATGCGCTGGTGGTGTGGTTTTTGACCCGGCTCTATGAATCAACTCACGACAAGCGCTATCTCGCCGCCGCCGTGAAAGGGATGGACCACCTCTATAAGCATCATATCCTCACCAATGACTACTATGGCACGGAGTTTTATCCCGGCTTTACGACTGGGGGTTTGATGGATAGCAAGGCGCCCTTCTCCTGCTTCCTTGCAGGGATGGAGCTTTTCAAGGTAACCGGCGAGCGCAAATACGCCGACTGGGCCGAAATCTCCGGCGACTATATGCTTCTATTCTCCTATTGCTACGATAACCCATCGCTCGGCGAAAATCATAAATACGGCTGGACTGACTGCGATGCCTCTGCCGAGGGAGTGGACCATCGCGGCGCTTGGTTTGCGCAAGACTTAATGAAGTACTACACCCTCACCGGCAACCGTAAGTATTTCGAGGATGCCATCGGCATGATAAGAGCCTGGGCGCAAGGTCAGGCCATCCCAGAAGTGCCCATGATGAAGAACTCTCCCGACCGTGACCGAATGCCCGATCATGTCTGGGGTCTCTTCCCTGAAAGCCACAACGGCGGCCCCTACACCATCACCGGAGGCTCCGTCGATGTCGGCGAAGGCAATACCCACTTCATAGCCACCCTGGCGGATGTGTTTATGAAATACGGCGGCCTCTACGTCAACACCAAGTACGGCCATGCGTTCGGTATCGATGCTATTGACGTGATCAAGCAAAAGGTAGACAGTCGCAGCGCCGAGCTAACGATTAAAAACCTCTGCCCCACAAAACACGAAATCGACCTCCAAACCGACAAGTTAATCGAGTATGTAGAAGTAGACGGAAAACCCTGGCCTAATTGGAGCCACACAAGGGTGAAGAGCATCCCTGTATCAGGAACGCACAAGATTAAGGTTATATTTTCGAAGGGTATGGGGGCAAAGAGGGGTTCATGAGGAAAGTTGATAGAGGGGGCAAGGTAACTTCGCCCCCTACATCTCATAGAGACGTTAAAATACGCTCAACGATTTGATCGAGAGGAATTTCTTCCTGAATGTTTGTTTGCAAATCCTTCAAGCCAACAACGCCGCGCCCAAGTTCATCCTCTCCCATAATTAGCGCAAATCGAGCTTCGCTTTTATTGGCTTGGCGCATTTGGGCTTTGAGGCTGCGTTCACTTAACTCAATGTCGGCAGGAATATTTTGCCTTCTCAGTTCCTCAAGCAGTTTCATTGCTTCCAACCGCACGTTTCCGATCGTAACCACATACACGACTGGCTTGAATTCATCGGGGATGGCTATCCCCTGCGCTTCCATGACTATCAGAGCGCGTTCGATACCCATTGCCACACCTACTGCAGGAGTTGAATCGCCGCCGCATTCTTCGATTAATTCATCATAACGTCCGCCGCCGCAAAGCGAGTTCTGGGCGCCTAATTTGCCGCTGACCACTTCAAAAGCGGTCTTAGTGTAATAATCCAAACCCCGCACAAGGAACCGATCGCGAACGTATGGGATATTCAACGCTTTCAGGTAATCGGTAACTTTCTCGAAGTGCTGCCGGCTCTCATCATCGAGATAGTCGAAAATATCGGGCGCATCGGTCATAATGGCTTGAATTTCAGGGTCTTTGCTATCCAAAAGGCGCATCGGGTTCTTTTCAAGACGCGCAACATAGTCCTCGGGAAATTTCTGGAAGAATGGCCGGGCAAATTCCAACAAAGCCTGTTGATAGCCCGCTCTGGATTCTACCGTGCCAACTGAATTCAAACGAAGCTCAGTATCCTTGATACCCAACTTTGCATAGAAATTCATCGTGAGGGCGATTATTTCGGCATCAGCCATCGGGTCATTGCTGCCAATCGCTTCCAATCCCAACTGATGCCCTTCGCGATAACGCCCTGCCTGCGGTCGTTCATAACGATATATTGGAGTGATGTAATAGAGTTTAGTGACCGAACCGGGGACCGCAAGGTGACGCTCGATATAAGCGCGAACGACCGGAGCCGTTCCTTCCGGTTTGAGCGCCAAACTGTCGTTGCCTTTGGTAGTTAAGGTGTACATTTCCTTGGTGACGATATCAGTCGTATCCCCAAGCCCACGGGCAAAGAGATCTGTCGGCTCAAGAATAGGTGTTCGAATTTCCTGATACCCATAAAGAGCGCAGAATTGACGAAATTTCTCCTCAACAAATTGCCACCGATAGCTCTCTGCCGGTAACACATCATTCATACCCTTCGGTCCGCTATAACGCATAACATAACTCCGTTCCGTAGTGCAGAAAAGGTATTCTGAGATAGGAATTAGGGTTCGGAAATGTCCCCCTTTCCAAGGGGGACTATAGGGGGTCAAGTCCGAAAATCCTAATCTTAACCTAATCCGGTAAGCTCCGGCTGCGCCGATTCGCTACCGAAACATCAAAAGAGTGTCATTGCGAGAGATGATTGTGCTCGTGACAAATTCCTCTAAAACCTTCCGGACAGATTCCACGCTTTGCTCTGAATGACACCCCTTTGGGGTGTTGGGGTTTTCCGGATCAAGCAACCAGCTTCTAGCCTCTAGTATCAATCCGGTCTAACTTCTCCCCTATCCCCTAAAACCTATCACCTTTTTCATCTACGTAATACCCGATGGCTCATCTCTGAAGCAAATTGATAGGATTTTTAAGCTGAATGATCTTTTTTTATTAGTCTCACTCTGAGAATAACCTGGTAATTAAGCCATATTAATAATAGAGATGCTTTTTTTAAAAGGGTGAGGAAAAATATTATTGCACTCGTTCGATGTCACGAAGGAAATAAATAGCTTTATCGAATCAATCAAAAGGGAAATATCTCCTGTTTTGAAACAGCAAATTTTCGCCTATGAAGATGCGCTCGTTCGTCTACAACAGCTAAAACAATCTGCTCAGCTCAGTAATGATGACCCAAGCTCCCTAAAAATTGATGAAAAACTTGGGGATATACAAGGGCGGCTCGATCAATTAAGAAGCGCACTTGTCGGCGCGACGGTAGAACCTGAAACCCAAACACAAACGGGGTACGAGCATCCATCTGCGCCCACCACTCGACTTTTACCCTTTATGAGCCGAACGATTACTAATGTCCCCAGCCATCGGCCGCTCAAGAACCGCGTCGGCGCCGCTTGGGTTGTTTTGAATACGATGGACCCCAGCCTCAGCTACGACTATGTGATGGGGATGATGGGCGGGGTTTCGCGATTATGCATCTGCGGAACCGACTGCCGTAAATGCGGCAATAAAGAATCCGATTATCAAATCCCTGAAGGATTCCGCGCGTTGGGGTTCTATGTCGAAAGAGCCTCTTTTAGCGATGACCTTTCAGTTCTTTGGGATAAAGTGGTCGCATCAATCGACGCCGGCATCCCAGTGCCCATATTCAGCGATGATGAAGAAGGAGTTATAACCGGTTATGAGCGGATGAACCGACTGCTCACCTTCCATCAATCGGCAAAAAATAACCTGCATATCGAGGTCACCCAGCCGATTGAGGAAGTCGCTACTTTTTTCAAACAAGCCGATCTGCTTTCATCAATGAGCGATTTGATGCCGATAAGCAAACGCGAAATAGAAGCGGTTGGCAATTGGGTCACATTCGAGCATCGTCCAGTAATGCATGGGTGCTGCTGCCTTAATGAAGGGGCTTGTGTTACCGCTTTTGGATTAGGCGCTTTTAAGGAATGGATCGCCAAGCTTCCACAAAACGACTCAACAGAAGCTGTTAATTCCCAGGGGCATTTGGAATGTGTCCAGTGGTGGCTCGATGCTCGAAAAGCCGCTGTTCAATTCCTAATCGATATTGCTCCACATTTCGAAAGAAACGTTCCCAACCTTTTGCTGCGAGCTGCCTCTGAATTCCAGACCGAGATCGATAAGACGCTTACACCATTGGCATCGTTCCTGTCTGAGTTCCACGGTCAGACATCCGATTTGGCGAAGAATTTGAATGTTTATCTGACTACGGCCGAGCGATATGAGGCTTCCGCTATCAATCATCTCAAAGAAGCCTATCTCGAAACCACCGACCTACCCGGCAGACTCAAGGGAACACTCATGCAGCCTTCACACAACCATGTTAAGGGCCGGATATTGACGGAATTATTTGACCTGGCTCAAAATGGTTCGCGTAATTTACGCCTCATGGCTTTAGAGCGATTATCCCTAACTAAAGACCCAAAGGTCCAGGAAGCTGCTGCAATCGCGCTTAAAGATTCGGATCGGCTTGTTGCATTCTTGGGCTTAGCGGTACTCGAAAAGATAGCTCCTGAAACAAGCAGCCACTTATTATCGGAAGCCTATCAGGTGATTTTGGAGCGGCAAGATGCGGACTTGGTACCCATTCTGCGAGAAATATTAATTGTGCTTGCAAAAATCGGCGATCATAACGCTCAGGACACCCTCCGAAAAGCTTTGGCGGATAATGGTAATTCGGATACAATTGCCGATTGTGCGGCTCGACTACTCTTTGACCGCTGGCCCGACCATTCGATTACAACCTTCAAAAATGCCTTCGAAAAGGGCAGCGAACAGGAACGGGCTTTCTCCGCGCATTATCTAGCGCTGATGTTTGAACCCGGCGCCTTAATCATCGCTCGACAGGCATTAAAAGACCCCAGCTATCGAGTTCGGTTGGCCGTTGCGGGCATATTGGGCAACAGCGGCGATCCTGAGGCCACAAAGATAGCTATCGAGTCTCTAATTTCAACCGATGACAACGAACGAGCTTCCGGTATTTATTCTCTCATCGAAATCGGCGCTCTGGCCGTCCCTGAATTAATACGCTTACTCGATTATCCCAATCCCACTGTTCGAGCCGCAGCCTGTTTCGCCCTAGGCCGAATCGGCAACATCGTAGCCTTCCCTGCTCTTCAAGAACACCAAAACGATGAATCCCCCCAAGTCCGAGCCAACGCCGCCGAAGCCATCCAGCGATTGAAAGGCGAAAAGGGAACGTAGTACCTGAGAAGGTGTTAGGTGATGGGTGACAGGGCAGAAGGCGTGGATTCTGTCCGGAAGGTTTGTTGCTTCGGTAGTAGAGCGAAGCGGCGCTGCCGGAGCTTACAGGATTAGGATTAAGAGAAATATTAAGAGTTCGGATAGACCCCCTTGTATTCCCCCTTGGAAAGGGGGAAACTTTGGGATACGCACTTCTCAATAGAAATCATGACTATTAACGACGAACAACTGGCTAAGCTGATTAATCTCGCACGGCAGATGCGGGAGAGAGCTTATGCGCCTTACTCGGGATATCGAGTTGGGGCGGCGGCGCTTACTGATCGGGGGGTAATGTTTGGCGGATGTAATGTTGAGAACGCCAGCTACGGCTCGACCATTTGCGCTGAGCGTAATGCAGTGTGCCGCGCAATCGCTGAAGGTGAAATGAAACTCAAAGCTCTAGCGGTTGTCACGAGCGATGGCGCATCGATCTGCGGAGCTTGCCTGCAAGTCATAAGTGAATTCACTCATGAGCCTGATAAGATGCGGATTATCCTTATTGATGAAGCAGAGAACTTCAAGCAACTAACTCTGGCCGACCTCCTGCCGCACCCCTTTAAATAGCAAAAAGAAAAAACGCCAAGTGTTTCTTGGCGCTTACTTTATTACCCTGTCATTAATGACTAGGTGACTACAATCTATCTATGTTAGGACAGGTCAGACGCTAACTCGTTAATTAAAACGTGTTCGAAACAGAAGGCAAACCTAAAACTTAAACTTCATTCTCCTTTTGGCGGTAGCATAGACATGATAACATAGAAACGGTCATACGTCAAGGACAGATTTGCGGCAAATTACCAGGTTTTTAAAATATTTTAATAAATTTTCCAAAAAGTGTCCGGTTTTCCGCATTCGCAGGTATTTATACTAGGATGCACGCTCGCAGACCGGTTGATCTTACCCTGAGAGACTTGCTAACCAGTTATTGAGTAGACACTTTCCATTCTCCGTCATGACCGATTCAGGATGAAACTGGACCCCTTCGATTGGCAGGCTTTTATGGCGCACTCCCATAATCTCGCCGTCCTCCGATTCGGCCGTAATCTGTAGCTCCGATGGGCAAGTCTCACGCTTGATGACGAGAGAATGGTAACGAATTGCCGAGAAGGGGTTAGGTATGTCCTTGAATACGCCCTGATTGTCATGATTAATTTTTGAAGACTTGCCGTGCATCAACGTTTTGGCCCGGATAATCTCCCCGCCAAGCGCCGCACCAATGCTTTGATGTCCCAAACAAACCCCCAAAATCGGAAACTCCCCCGCAAACCTTTTCACCAAGGGCACGCAAATTCCCGCCTCATTAGGCGTACAAGGCCCCGGCGACAACACCACCCCCGCCGGTCACAACGCCCCCACC
>JBAXQP010000011.1 GCA_037131655.1 bacterium
CTCGAAGCTGCTCAATTAGGAGATAACACCAAGTGATTGTAACACGTACCCCTTTGAGAATTAGTTTTGCAGGCGGGGGCACCGATTTTCACGGCTTCTATGAGAAAGAAGAAGGCGGAGTGGTTTCGGCTGCTATCGATAAATATATTTACATCATCATCAAAGCCCGCTTCGATGATAAAATCCGCCTCGGTTATTCCACGACTGAGATGGTGGAGCAGATTGATGATCTCCAGCATGAGCTAGTGCGCGAGGCGATGAGGAAGGTTGGTCTTCGAGGCGGTGTTGAAATCTCGACAATGGCCGATATTCCTTCGGAAGGCAGCGGTTTAGGTTCCAGCAGCAGTGTCACCGTCGGTGTGCTTCATGCACTTTACGCTTATCAGGGTGAATTGGTCACTGCCGAACAGCTTGCGAAGGAAGCTTGCGAAATCGAGATCGATATTCTTGGTAAGCCTATTGGCAAACAAGACCAATATATTGCTGCCTATGGCGGCCTGCGTTCGTTTAGATTTTGTCAGGACGGTTCAGTGAGTACAGAACGCCTCAAGATAAGCGATGAACGCCTTCTACGTTTCTCCGAACAAGTCCTTCTTTTCTTCACCGGTCGAACAAGGCAATCGAGTACCATCTTGACCGAGCAGAAATCGAATATCGATGACAAGATGAAAGTATTAAGTGTGATGCGAAAGCAAGCTGATGAGATGCGCGAAGTACTCGAATCGGACGCGCCTCTCAGTCGAGTAGGACGAATTTTGCATGCCGGATGGCAGCACAAGAAGGGGCTTGCCAGTGGCATCTCCAGCGGTGATATAGACAGTCACTATGAAAGCGCTTTGGACGCAGGGGCAATCGGTGGCAAAGTTGCCGGCGCAGGCGGAGGCGGTTTTCTCCTCCTATTCTGTCCTCCTGATCGCCAAGCCTCTGTCCGAGAAGCCTTAAAGTCTTTAAAAGAATTAACCTTCCAACTAGATCGAGACGGCAGCAAGGTTATTTTTAACGTACAACGGTAGTAGGGTTAAAGGCGAAACAAAAGGCAGATCCGGTTAAGTTTTCCCCTTTCCAAGGGGAAATACAAAGGGGTCAATACACAGAAAGAATCCGAAGGGCGCTATGGGTTGATCTGAGGGCTAATTATGAAGGGACTTATATTGGCGGCGGGAAAAGGGACTCGGCTTCGGCCGTTGACTTATACGGTCCCCAAACCGCTGCTTCCTATCGCGAATAAACCCACACTGGTGTATGCCATCGAGGCGATGAGGCGGGCAGGGGTAGTTGACATTGGAGTGGTGGTGGGTGAGCAGGGCGCTTTGATTGCCGCTGAGCTTGGAAATGGCGCGGAGTTGGGTGTTTCGCTCAGCTACATCACTCAGCCCGAGCCGAAAGGTCTCGGACATGCGGTCAACTGCGCAGATGATTTTATTTGCCGCGAACCCTTCATGCTTTACCTAGGCGATACTCTTTATGATGCTGATTTCAGCGTATACAAGCAAGCTTTCGATAAAGTTAATCCCGATGCGCTCATCTTGGTCTCCCCCGTACCCGATCCGCAGCGGTATGGGATTGCCGAAGTTAAAGAAGACCGGATTATTCATCTGGAAGAAAAACCCAAGCAACCACGCTCAAATTTGGCGCTAGCCGGTATTTATTTTTTCGGCCCGAAGGTTTGGGAGGTTCTGCCCCACCTTAAGCCTTCCGGACGAGGTGAATTGGAAATAACCGATGCCGCCCATATGCTCATCGAAAAGGGTGCGGATGTCCGTGCGGGTATTTATGATGGCTGGTGGCAAGATTCCGGCACCCCTGATTATATGCTTCAAGCCAATGACTACTGGCTCGCCAAGATCAAGACGAGCATTGAAGGGATAGTCACCCCAAGCTGCCGACTTAACGGCCAAGTCGTTATCGGCAAAGGGTCAAAGCTAGAAGGAAATACTGTTATCGAAGGCCCGTGCATCATCGGCAATAACTGCCAACTCAAAGATGCTGTTATTGGCCCAAACGTGTCATTAAGCGATGGGGTTTGTGTTACGAATTCAACCGTCTCCAGAAGCATTTTGATGCGAGAAGCTTTTGTTGAAAACATGGGTCGTCCTTTAGTGGATGCATTAGTCGGTCAACGCGCACAATTGGTTGGGGGAAAAGGCTTCACATTATTGGCCGACGATACTGTCTTGAACACAGACTAGTTCGGTGAATACCATTCTTCAGCAAACGACTCATGATCCAATTGGGTCGTTCGCGACATCTTCATTTCATCCACTCGCTGTTCGATTTGCGGGATTAACTCTGAAAAGCGTTCAAGGGTGTCAGTTAGCTCCAAAAAGTGTTGCTTGTGTAGCGGATCCGTATCGAGCGCCATCGCCATAGCAAAAGATAGCACAGCCGCATCCGTTGGGAAATGAACGCTAATCGGAACATTATGTGAGGCGAATAAAAGCTCTAAATAGATTTTGAAACTTCCCTGTGCGCGCTTGAGTAGCTTGCGAGCCGAGGGCGAACTTGGCAAGTTGTTCTCATCAAGTGGTTCGATAGTGCCGATGAGATATGGTTGATGCGTATCATCGAGTTCTCGAATCCGGAAGCGTTCCTCGCCTTCGACAAGAATGTTAATCCCGTCATCGAGCTGTTTGACCTTCCTCACACGAGCGGTCGTGCCGACAAGATAAGGCTCAACAGAATGGTCCTTTTCACTACCTGTACGGATAAGAACAATACCAAACGGCTCGTCAAACTCGATACAGCGGTCTACCATCCTCATATAGGATTCATTAGCGACATAAAGCGGTAACTGCATATGCGGGAACAGCACCATATCTAAAGGGAACAACGGCAACCGATCACCAGTTTGCATCTTAACCCACCTAGCCTTTGATTTAATATACCGGAAGAACTAATAGAGAATGTTTCAATTTTCGACAAAATCTGCGAAAGAAATATTCACCCCTTAGTTTGCTTCATTTTCAAAGATTATAATTGGATGCTAACAGTGCTTATTCATGCAGTGGAAACGAAATTAATATAGGAGTTAATTGCCGTGGGAGTTGAAGAAGTAAACCTTTAGGATTTCGGCATACATTCTCATTCGGGCGAATGAGCCTTTAATTTTACCGATTTTGGCTTCCTTGACGGTATGGGTTACGCCGTGAAGGACGACTCTTTTGACCGTATAGCCTTTTCGGCGGAAGAACTTGTTGATTTTAACTTCGATACCGAAGCGGGATTCAACGACATGGGGGACTTTGAGGAAAAGTTCGCGTTTAATTGCGCGTTGACCGCTGATGTTGGGGCTGATTATTTGTGAAAGAGTCGTAAACCAGCGACCTCCTCTAAAAACACCGATACACATATCAGCACCACATTCGGCTACTGGTTTTACTAATTTCTCGACATGGACAGGTTTAAGACCTTCCAAATCAGCATCTAAAAAGACGATGATTTCTGCATCAGTTTGCCTCACGCCCTCATATAACGCCCCGCCTTTACCGGCATTGACTTCGAGTTGAAAAGCGCGAACGCCATCAAAGCTGCAGGCAACCTGATAGGTGTTATCCTTCGAGCCATCGCTTACCACGATGACTTCATGAACACACGGCACTTGGAGTACTGTTTCCAGCACGCCGCCAAGCCGTTTATCTTCGTTATAGGCAGGAATTACTGCGGCAACTTTCACTGGCCAGGCTCTAAAGGCAGCAGTGCGGTCACTATTGCAATCGCTTTGCTCGTTAGCGGATAAGAATGCAAATTGGCAATGATGTCCATATCGCCACCTTTCTCCTTTGTTCTGTGTTTCTGAAGAGTCTGATTTTCGGAGTTGATTAGATTAAACGTATCAGTTAATATCTTGGAATGTAACGGTTATGGCAGCTAGCAATCAACTATTCTTCGTGGTCGCCTAGTCCACCTTCAAGTCGTTCCCTGACCGCATGTTCCACTTTATCGCCCAAGCGATTCCAAGCAAACGCTGCTTGCCCCATAAGTCCGCGAATGGGCACAAGCACTCGGTAATTGTATATATAGGACTGTGGACGCCAGCGGGCTTTATAGCCTTCCTGGCCTCTTAAAAAATCGAAATACTCACATCGTTCACCGATGGCCGTTCTCACCGCATGACTAAGAGTGAGTGTGCCAGGGCTTAACTTCCCAAACTTTGGATTGAACCCTGATTGATAAAAATAGTAGCCCTTACCGAAGCGAAAAGCATATAAGGCTGCTTGAGTGTGCCCATCGAGTTCGAGCATGTGTAAACGAAGCCATCCTTGCTCCGCTGCAAGCTTTGAAAACTCTCGATGGAACTTTTGAATACTACGGATAAACATGGCTCCTGGCTGGCCACGCTGTTGCCATCGTTTTTGGTGCAGCTTAAACAGCGATTTTAGCCCTTTGTCGACTTGATTAACGTCAGCAAGCGATACTGAGAAGTCATAATCGCGAGTTGCCGCTTGCTCGTAGCGTTTTAGACTCGAACGCATGTTTCGTCCGAGGTATGAAAGATAGTCAGCCCAGGTATCCGGCAATTCAAGTCGCGAGCAGACAGCTTGGAGTTTGCGCCACGCCCCTGGCATTCGCAGTGCAACACCCAGTAAAGGCGAGTTGTCAGGAACCTGATGCAGGTCGAGTAAGTGGGCAGTTGGGTGGCGCATTAGATGACACATAACCCTACGAGCAACTTCTTTTTCGAAGCCAGTTCGAGCAAGCAGCCCATGATAATCGGCATGACCGTTTCCCATGAACCGCAACGCGCCCCATGCTCCGCTAGTCTCATAAAAAGCTCCGATGCCGATAAGCTCATCGCCGAGACGAACGCAGATCACGTAGGGATATTTGCCCTCACCGAAATGCTTCCACCAAGTTGAGGTCCACTCCCATGTCTGGAAAATAGTGGCGCTCTCAGATTCCTGTTGAAGCTCTCGCCAATCCCTGGCAACTATATCGGGCCAATGTCGATCCTGGAAAACCTGGATCTCCACTTTGTTTCGCACAAGCGTTTGCACGGTGAGATTATAGCACCATCCGCCCTTCCTGTACAGCTTTTGGTTTTAGACATTTCCGATCTTGAAGCAAGGAGCAATAGAAAATCAGTCCAAAAGTCCCACAAAATGAGCATTTTGGATAAAGGTTTTTGGTGATAGGGTACAGAAAATGTCCCCCTTAAAAGGGGGACACTCCAAATCGTTCTTTCGCCTAATCCGTACCTAATTCCTATCACCTTCTCTGGAACCTATGGGTAAGACACCCCTGGGGTATCGGGGTTCCATTTATCGGTGGGGGCAGCGAAAGTGTATTCGGGGAGTTTGGATGTAAGATTATAGAGGGCGACATTATGGGCTTTCATTGTTAGACGATTTTTGGCGGTGTCGGCATAGGTTTGGCCGGGAGCTAAAGGTGCTACGTGGCCATCGCAGAACAGAAAATTGGATTTACCCGCATGGTAATTTTGGGGCGCCTGGGAAGGAAGTGGGGGCGTATATGAACTCAAACAATTAACGAAAACATCTGACTTGCAGAAATAGGGGCTGCCATTACGATAAATGGCGGCATGTCCTTTGGCATCTTTATATTGCGCACCTTCATAAAGGAGGATAACATTTGCAAGCCCCTCCTTATTGCCGATAAGATCGGGATTAATTCCTGTGCACCAACCTGCTACATTGAAGGTTGAAACATCGGCTACTTTATCTTCGCCCGGATGCCAGGCGCGAAGAAAGTCATTCATGACATAGTTTTGTCCTGGAGAATAACTTAGGTTCGGATCACCGGGGATAGCATTCGGGCATGACCAGACGGAATTGCTGGCGTTGCCGCGTTGCTTGACATAATTCCAGAGGCCACCGATATCCTTGCCTAACCCTGTACCCATTGAGGTGACCCATGCGCTTTTCACCATCGGCCCGCGTAGACCGCCTTCATAACCGCCGGGGGCAGGGAAACGACCGGAGTAATCAGTGGCGTAAATAACGAATGCTTTACCGAGTTGTTTAAGATTGGATTGACACGTTGCCTGACGGGCTTTGTTGCGTGCATGGGAAAATACCGGAAATAACATCCCGGCAAGAAGGATTATAATGGCTACCACGACCAACAGCTCGATCAACGTGAACCCGCGCACACTACGCACTGATAGCTCCTTTAATCTAAATTAAGGATTATCCCTTTGTATAAGGTGCTGCTAAATCAAAGTCTATAAAACGATATCGCCTCGTTCGCCTGTGCGGATACGCATAGCTTCGGTCAATGGGGCGACAAATATTTTGCCGTCACCCTGTTGACCCGTACGAGCGTGACGCATTACGGTCTCGATAACTTCCTCAACCTGATCATCAGGCACGATCATTTCGAGCCTGATTTTGATAGGCAAAGAAATAATATACTCAGCCCCGCCAAAAGATTCTCGCGCTTCAGGTGAACTTCCACTTCCGCGCACCTCAAGCACAGTCATCCCTTGAATACCAAGTTCTGCAACTGCCGTTTTAACCTCATCCAACTTATGAGGCCGAATAATACATTCCAGCTTTTTCACAATAGCTATTATATGACTTTTCAATCAAAACTGCAAGAGATGTCCCAATATTGATTTATCGCATTATGGAGCAACTAATTACCGTATTATTACCAGGAAGCTCGTTCGAATACCTAATCCGAATTTGCCTCCTTCTGATTGAACTTATTCATAACATTTTCAATGCTCTCTACAAGCCAAAACTCTGCCGCATCTGCTGCACGATCAACCGACTTCTCGACTTGAACACGCTCATTAGGTTTGAATGAGCTAAGCACATAATCGATTGCTTCACCACTCGACGAACCAATCCCGATTCTTATGCGTGAATATTCCTGAGTACGAAGAAGGCGTTCGATATTTTTTAATCCGTTATGCCCACCAGGCGAACCACTGGCTCTAACACGAATACGTCCTACAGAAATCGCCATATCGTCCAGGATAATTAATATTTTATCAGGCTTTAGGTTAAAATGGCGTGCTAATGAGGCGATAGCTTCCCCACTTAGATTCATAAAAGTCATTGGTATAGCTAAACATACTTCGACGCCATTAATCATTCCAAGACCAAATCGGGAGCGAAATCGCCGTGTCTCCAGTTTGATCTTATGCCGACGAGCCAGCTCTTCAATTACTCGAAACCCAATATTATGCCGAGTATCCGCATACTCGGCACCTGGGTTTCCAAGTCCAACAATTAAAGTCCGCGGTTCAATCTGAGGTCTTCGCCATCTCATCATCGCCAACATTGTACCAGTCTAGCCAATTAAGGACGTACTTGTTAGTCGAAGAAATTCGAAAGACCTTACTAAACCTCTGCGCTAACTGGGTTGGATAGGGAGCCGATGCCTTCGATGGTTACTTCAACTTTATCGCCGGGTTTTAGGAAGACCGGTGGTTTTCGGGCAAAACCGACGCCTGATGGGGTGCCGCTCATGATCACCGTTCCTGGTCGCAAGGTGGCAAATTGGGAGCAATAGCTAACCAATTTGGCGCAGGAGAAAATCATATCGGAGGAGTTGGTCGACTGCATAACTTCGCCGTTTAGCTTGATAGAAAGATTGAGATTGTCGCCATCGACTTCCGTCTCAATCCAGGGGCCTAAGGGGCAGAAAGTGTCGAAGCTCTTTCCTCGCGCCCATTGGATATCATTCTTCAACTGAGCGTCACGCGCGCTGACATCATTGCCGCAAGTGTAGCCAAGCACAAAGCTCAAAGCCTCAGACTCAGTTACACGCCGACAAGTTCGGCCAATAACAATGACCAACTCCGCTTCATAATCAACTTCGCTAGGAGCCATTTTCGGTAGAACAATATCATCCCCTGGCCCGATTACTGTACTAGTAGCCTTTAAAAAGATGACCGGCGCAGACGGGAACTTCATCCCACCCTCGGTCGCATGCGCTTTATAGTTAAGGCCGATTGCAATCACATCCGGCGGCTCAATAGGCGCCAATAGCTTAACCGCGCTGACGTCATATTCCTTGCCGGTTGGATCCATACCCTCCCAAGGCAACCCTTCAAGCGCCTTCACTTTATTACCTTCAATAATTCCGTAGCTAACTACTCCGCCAACATCAAATCTTGCAATTTTCATAAGTTTTTCCTTTCAGCATTACTCACTAACTGGAACGGCGTAAGGTCCTTCAGGGATAACGACCACATTCTTATCGCCTGTTTCCTCAACACTCTTTCGAATGGCCTCTTCTAAGTTATCGATGACATGAACCCCTGTCAATTTTCGATCCTTTTCAGACAACCCTTCTGAATAAAGATAAATATTGCCTCGCTGCATCGCCCTGATTAGGCATTGGGTGCCCCATTCATCGTTATCGGCAAACTGTTTAGGCATAATTTCGGCCAGGAAGCCATCCACCCCTTTGGCGACTAAGCGCTTTTGGCAAGAAACGAACCCCTTTGAGCCTAACCCTTCCGAGCATTCAGAGACCACAAACAGGTTTCCCCCTTGCTCAAGCACTCCTAATGGCCCGACCGCGCCTTTAACAGTCTGATAAAAAGTCTTATCAAGAGGATACCCCGCCGTGCTGGTAATGATTGTTTTGTACTTGCGCGGCAGCGATATCTTTGCATATCGATCGACATAACGGACGGCTTCAAGATGGCTTTCAACCGTATCACCAAATGAAACATAGGAAAGCCGCCTGTTCTCATCAATGACTGTATTAAGCGCCAGGCACTTGCCGACCTTTGCTAATATCTCCAATTGATCCTGATGCACCGGATTGCCGTCTAAAATGCAATTATCGGCCAGAGGATTGGCTAGAAAACGGGCTGAATGGAGTGATGAGATTGTTTGCGCATGGGCCACCCCCGGAGCTATTAATTTTCGCCCACCAGAATAACCGGCCATTAAATGAGGTTCAACCAATCCAGTGAGAATTCGCAAATCCGCTTCAACTAATCGGCGATCGATTCGAATAGGGGTGCCACGGGTCGTTGTGCCGAGGTCAACATGGCTATCGTCATTTTCGGCAAAGTGGTTAACGATCTTCACCGTTTTGAGGACCCATTCATCCCCTATCAATTCCTTTACCTCATCGCCTATATTCGGTCTATGCAAACCGGTCGCGATTAATATCGTGATGGCATCGGGTTGCAATCCACCTGCCAAAAGCTCATCGATTATAATGGGAAGAAAAAGATTATTCGGGACTGGGCGAGTAATATCGCAGATAACAATACAAGCGCTCTTACACCCTCGTGCTTCTTCAATGAGCGTCTTCGATCCGGTTGGGTTCGCCAGCGCCGTACGAATTGCCTCCGACGGGTTGAATTGAACCGGCATATTCGGCTTACTAACCACCGTTACATTCCAGTCATTCGGCAGCTCAATCGGCAGACCTTTCCTGCCGTAACTCATATTAATTATCATATATTTACTCAAGTCAGCGGGGAAGCTGTCAGCTCACCGCGTCTCGTCAGCTTCAGATCTAAACGTGCCGTAGCTTTAGCGAAGGCACGTCATTCCGAGCTTGTCGAGGAATCTTCCGGAAGACCCTTTGGCAAGCTCAGAGTGACGTGGATATTTCGTGTAGGGGCAGGGCTTGCCCTACCCCTACATCAGAAAGAAGGCTCCGGCAGCGCCGCTTCGCTCTGCTACCGAAGCATCGTGATTTTTCATAAATACGTTATACGCACTGCGTAATACGTATTCCTTATCCGTACCAGTTGAAGCCGGTTTCTCCGACCCAACTAATGACGTTTTTGACTTCCGTGTATGCTTCCAAACCCTCTCGGCCTAGTTCGCGGCCTAGACCGCTCTCCTTGAAACCGCCATAGGGGGCATTGTTGAATACGAAGTTGTGGGTGTTCACCCAGACGGTGCCGGATCGAAGCTGGGCAGCCAATCGTTGGCCGTTGCCTACATCGCCAGTCCAGATGCTCGCCGCCAGGCCATATGGGGTATCGTTAGCCGACTTGATCATCTCCTCGACGTTATCGAAAGCAGTAACAGTCAGCACCGGGCCGAAGATTTCCTCTTTGTAGAGTTTGCTGGTGACTGGCACGTTGTCGAAGATTGTCGGTTCGACATAGTAACCTTTGTCTCGTCCGGCATTTCCTCCGCCAACAACGGGCTTACCTAGAGTTGCAACGCCCTCTTCAATGTATCGCATGACCGCATCGCGCTGCTCAGCAGAAACCATCGGTCCCATGCGAGTGTCTTCATCAAGTCCGGGGCCGATTTTGATGGTCTTCGCCTTCTTGACCAACATTTCGACCAGCGGACCGTGGACTTTCTTATCAACCAAAACGCGAGTGGCAGCGCAGCAGCATTCACCTTGATTGAGGAATGCTCCGAACAGAATGCCATCAACTGCTTGCTCGATTCTGATGTCGTCCAAAACAATCGCCGGAGACTTGCCGCCTAACTCTAGTGAACAAGCACAGATACCAACCGCCGAGGCGTTCAAGACATCCTTACCGACCTCGGTCGAACCGGTGAAGCTGAGTTTATCGATCGCCGGGTGGCGATTGAGCGCAGCTCCGGCTTTACTACCCGCGCCGGTGATTATATTCACAACACCTGCCGGCATACCGGCTTCTTTAAATACATCTCCCATCATTACCGTTGTCATCGGCGCCCAGCTTGCGGGCTTCATTACAACGGTATTGCCAGCAGCTAAAGCTGGCCCCAGCTTGCGGCAAGCCAACACCAACGGGAAGTTCCAAGGGATAACGGCCGCGATTACGCCGATAGGTTCGCGAATGGTGTAATCTATGCAGGGCGCGCTGCAGGGAATGTTCCTTCCGACCATATCGACCACTAGGCAACCGTAATACTCAATCGAATCGATTGCCATGGGGATATCGAAATTACGGCTCTCGATAATGGGCTTGCCGGTATCGAGAGTTTCAGCCATCATAAACTCTTCTTTGCGAGCGGTCATGATGTCAGCAACTCTGCGCAGAATGCGTCCGCGCTCAGAAGCAGGCATGTTCGACCATACACCGCTGTCAAATGCCTTGCGGGCAGCCATCACCGCGCAATCAACATCGGCCTCATCGGCCAAAGCGAAGCGGGCAATCGGTTCTTCCGTAGCGGGATTAATGCTCTCAAAGGTTCGAGAGGTCTGTTGCCACTCGTTGTTAATAAACAGTCCGAATTCCTTCATTTCTTGCCTCCTTGTGTTGGCCTATCTTTTGAATTAACTACTTACGGTTCTTTAGCGCGTCCGGGTTGAGGAGCGCTTTCGGGCATTCGCCCGTCAAGGCTCTAGCGACCTCTTGTGCGGCCAGAAACTGCAATGACTGCAGCGCCTCTTCCGAGAACCAAGCCGAATGAGGAGCCAGGATTACATTATCAAACTTAAATAACGGGCTATCAGTCGGAAATGGTGGCGCATTCTCAATGACGTCCAACCCAGCGCCGGAGATAAGCCCTTTTTCAAGCGCCTCGATAAGCGCTTCCGTTTCGATGAGTTCGCCGCGAGCACAGTTTATAATCACCGGTTTGCTCTCCATCATCGCAAAAGCTTCAGCGTTCAAAATATGCTTCGTCTCAGGGGTTGCAGGCGCTTGCACGATGATTGCATCCGAAGTTTTGAGCAAAATCGGCAAATCGACCTCCTTAGCAGCAATTTCACCCTTAAAGTAGGGGTCGAAAAACACTATTTTCGGTCCAAAAGCAGCCACTTTAGAAGTGATGGCCTTCCCTATTCGGCCCATCCCAATGATGCCGACTGTGAGAGTGTTGATGCGTCTCATCGGTTTGAGCACACCGAGCTTCCAGTTATCGTTTCTAATGGCTTTATCGCCCACTGGCAGCTTTCGTAGCAACGTCAGCATCATCGCCAACGCATGATCGGAAACTTCATCGATGCAGTAATCGGGAACATTCGCCACCATAATGCCCCGCTGAGTAGCGGCGGCAATATCGATGGTGTCAACCCCAATGCCGTAGCGCACGATAATGCGGCAGTCCGGCATGGCGTCCATCACAGCGCCATCGATGGGGCCATAGTAGGTGTTGAGGACGGCATCCGCCCCTTTCACCAACTCGATGACCTCTTCAGGAGTTTTGCTTTGCCCCGCAACAACCTCTGCGTCAACCGGTGAAAGCACTTCCTTCTCCGGATCAAGATTGGAAAAGACATAATCGGTAACAACAACTTTAAATTTGCTCAATTTGACCCACCGCTCATATGAGGATAACCGCATGCCGCAAATACTGCGACCACGGCACGGATTCAGTAACTGTTATTATATGTGACGTGAACATGATTGTCAATGGTGAATGGAGTTAATTCCCTTTGCATAAGTTAGCTTTCTTGTTAGAAAGTTAACAATAGCTGATTGAGAAGTGGTTTGTCCTATTAAAAAGGAGGAAGTTTATACCCCGGACGGGATTCGAACCCGTGATCTTCGCCGTGAAAGGGCGATGTCCTAACCGCTAGACGACCGGGGCATGTGAACGGAACAATATTATGCTCTACAGCAACCTAAAATATCAACCTGACAGCGTTTTATTGAAGAGGACGATGCCGGAGGAAGTGGTGTAATACGTGAAGTATCTTTAAAATAAACCAAAATCACCACTAACCGACCTCATCGAAAGTCGGCTATAAGTGATCGGTTCATAGCGTATATACAGGTGAAAGGCCGGATAAAACTACCCGGCCTACACTATTTCCGACCGAACTAATTATTGTCCTGTTGGCGGCACTGGTGTTGTGGGAACAGTTGTTGGTTGCGAAACAGGTGGCGCTGGTACTACGGGAGCTGTTGATGTATTCGATCTCATATACATGATCCCCAAGGCAATCAAAACCACAACAACAATTACCGCAATTGCAACAGGCAAACTAATTTCTTGTTTCATAGCCATTTTAGACCCTCCTTAATCGAACTCAGTCCTTTTGAACGACATCTAATAAGCGTTCATTATTATGTATCTTAGCGCAAACGACAAAAGTTGTCAAGTCATACGCTCAAAAAAAGGAGGCATTTATGCTTCAATGCCTCCTTTTTTAGTAACGAAACGCTTTTTCTTACAGACCCTTCTCTGCCATAAAGTTGAGAAGGTCGGCCACACGGGATGCGTAACCCCACTCATTGTCATACCAGGCGATAACCTTTGCCATGTTATCACCGATGACCATGGTGGAGGTAGCATCCACGATAGAGCTGCGGGGATCGCCTTTGAAGTCAACCGAAACTAACGGTTCATTGGTGACGCCAAGATAACCTTTCATCGGTCCGTTGGCGGCAGCGAGGATAGCTTCATTTATCAGTTCAGCAGTAACTGATTTTTGAAAAGTTAAAACCAAATCAACAACCGACACAGTTGAAGTCGGAACGCGCAAAGAATAGCCGTTTAGCTTGCCCTTCAACTCAGGAACGACCAGGTGAAGCGCTTTTGCAGCTCCGGTGCTGGTGAGAATGATATTCTCGGCAGCGGCTCTTGAACGTCGCAAGTCACTGTGTGCTTGATCTTGAACTCGCTGATCGTTAGTATAGGCGTGTACCGTTGTCATTAAGCCCTTATCGATGCCAAAGCTATCGTTGAGAACTTTTGTAACGGGGGCGAGACAGTTGGTGGTACAGGATGCATTTGAAACGATATTGTGATTAGCCGGATCGTATTTGTCTTGGTTAACCCCTAAGACGATTGTAATATCTTCGTTCTTAGCAGGGGCGCTGATAACGACCTTTTTTGCGCCTGCATCGATGTGAGCGCGAGCGCCCGGCTTGCCCTTTACTGTGTCGTGATTAGCGTCAGTAAAAACGCCCGTCGATTCAAGGACCATCTCGACGCCAAGATCGCCCCATGGAATCTTTGCGGGGTCTTTTTCAGCGAAAACCTTTATGCTGCGATCGCCGACTTTAATGCTATTACCATCTGCCGAAACATCTTCAGGCCAGATGCCGTAGTTTGTATCGTACTTGAAAAGATATGCGTTAGTTTTCGAGTCGAAAAGATCGTTGATAGCGACCACTTCAAAAACGCCTGGGTACTTCCCCATGATTGTGCGCATGCTTAGTCTGCCAATGCGGCCAAATCCATTAATTCCTACTTTAATTGCCATGTGCTTCCTCCATAGAATCTGCAGAATCTGCGAAATGTCTTACTGCATCCCGCCAATCATATAATGGCACTTTTCACCCCCCCAACGCAATCAAATTCTTCCGTTTGGCACTGGTATAACAGAGGGGGAAATTCATATTGCTTAGTGCGAATTCTATATTACGGATGTCCCCATAGAGTGTCAAAAGGCCGATGGGACGCCGGGGCTACGGGGGTGGTTTTTCTCCTGAAATGGTTTTCAACTGATAAATCAACGCAGGGGAGTATTGGACTTTAACTACCAATCGGCGGGATTGGTCTATCCAGTAATCGGTGGTGGATTGGCGGTAGTGGACGGTTTCGAAATTGCCGGCGGGAAGGACGAGGGTTTCTTTGCCGACGTAGGTAATTAATGACGAAGTCCATCCGCCTAGAAGAGAGCCGGGCGCTGTGGTGTTGAAGGAAAATCGAGTGAGAGAGAAGGTGCTGCCTTCCGAACTTGGTGACGGCCAGAAGAGAGAGGCGAAAGCGCCGCTGAAAAGCCAGTATTCCCTGGATGGAAGTGTAAGAGTGATCGTGCCCTCCGCTTCTCCAAAAGCCCGAACGCGAGGATTGATATCTCGCCAGGTGACTTCAATACCATCGGTTCGGGATGGCAAGGTTCGAAGCGCAACTGAAAGCGTTGGCCGAAAACTGCCATTGACCTCATCGTGGGTGTCCAATCGGTAGTTGTGTGATTGGATATTACTCTTAACTGCCCAACCGCCAGTTACTTTATATCGGCTGAAAGTTTCCGAATAATCCGTTGTCTTGCCGTCTATCAGGCATTCATAGGTTCCGGTAAAGACGGGAGTCGCCGGCACTGATGCCCAATCAACGCGTGGGGTTTTCGAGCCAACTTGTTTGAAAATTGAATTCGGACGGGCGAAGATCGAATCGGTGATAGAAGTTTGGAATACGACTGATTGCGTCCGAACCTCGACGGTCTGTTTCCCATCGACATATTGCAGCTCAATCCCAGGAATTTGAGCGCCTTCGACCATTTTATAATCGCTAAATATACTCAGTAAATCCGCTTCTTTTCGAGCGATATCGCTATAAGCGCGATAGGAAAGGCCAATGACCAGCCCTGAACTCTGGTCAAACCAAAGGGAGGTTTTTGGCGCGATTGTGTCCATTCGGATCGCATCTCTGCCATCGGGCAATTTCTCTGCGCCGACAACTGAGGTTAAGGCAAGGCCTTGTTGAGCATCCAGTAGCAATTTGAGGGTATGACGACGTGATTCTCTTATGGAGCCTGCCTCTAATATCGGCGCATCGACCGAATCCCCACCCGGGAAACGTTGCCAAGCAGTATCAGGGGTGACTACTTTCGTGGCAACGCCGACTTCCATCTGATAGTCCAAACGTATCCAATCCCCCCGCTGCCAGATGGTCAAGGGGATTACCACGCCATTCAACCGATACTCCTTTCCCCAAAGTCCACTCTGCGCCATTTGGCGAACGGCCTTATCGCCGCCATGTGCCGTAATCGCTTTATTAATCAGTTCGGTTGCTGTCTGACCAAACACGGCAACCACCAACAAAATCCCCAGCAAGCCCAACATAAAACGCATATGAATGTCTCCTCTTGATATAATTCGCCTCAAGACGTTAAATCACCTTCACAGAAATGACTTTACGCGCCTCATTACCGAAAATATCAATCACCTGAACGGCCACCTGATAACTGCCAGGCGCTTCATAGTTATGGGATGCAATTAATAAAAGATCGCTGTTGGCACGAGTCCGGTAGCTTTGCCAATCGTTTCGAAAAATATCCCCCTGATAATCCCAATCAATCGCCCAATAATCCACTCCCTGCGACCAGTGAGAAATCGCCTGCCGCACCTTCTCTTCAGCGATAACCACATCATTCAAACTAAGCTCAACCATCTTCTCATTAGCTTCAATAGTAACCGTGAGTGAATTGCCGCTATACTCATTATCGTCAATAGTTTGAATAGCAAATGGTGTTGCATTTGGGATTGAAAGAAGCCGTTTGCGGGTGTGGTGGATTGCCATATTATTTTGGTCGGCAGCAATCCATCGCCTTCCCAGCTTTTCAGCAACGATTGCGCTTGTGCCCGAACCGCAGAAGCAGTCCAGCACCAAATCCCCCTCGTTCGATGAAGCTCTTATAATCCGTTCAACCAATGCTTCAGGTTTTTGGGTCGGATAGTCAATTTTCTCCGGCTGATTACCCCTTAGTGCTGGAATATCCCACACATCGCGCATCCCGGCCATCGTATAGAAACCATTATCGTCATGCAGTATTTCCACATTGCTGAAGCCATAACGGTGTTTGAGGTAGGATTTCTCCTTCTGACGGTTCCAAATGGCATTCGCTTTATTCTTGGCGTAGAAGAGGATATTATCGTGTTTCTTGCCGAACCCCAGCTTCTCAGGCACTCCGCCGGTGCGGTAATACCAGATCACCTCGTTCACCAGATTCTCTGCCCCCATGACCTCGTCCAAAATCAGCTTTGCATGGTGAGTGATGTGCCAGTCGAGATGGACGTAAAGGCTACCGTTATCAGCCAATAGGTCCTTCAGCAGCACGATCGTCTCATAAAACCACTGTAAATACCCATCCGGCCCTTTGCCCCAATTATCTTCATAGGCATCCTGCTGCAAGAATGCCTGTGGATTATCAGGGATGGCCGTTTTGTGGTTGAAAGAAGAGCCGGTCAAAAATGGGGGGTCAATATAGATGAGGGTCACTTTGCCTTGGAATTCAGGCAGTAAAGAGGGCAAAACAGCGCGTTTATCGCCAAAAATCAACCGATTTTGCCAATTGGGTTCGCTAAAAAGAGGGGAATTAAGTGATTTCCCGCTCATAGATTCTAAAGTTTCGAATGGCAGAGCCTCCCGCGGCGGTTGGACGCGGCAGCCTTCCTTATCATACTTCCCCCGCCAAATCAGTTCAGCCATCGTTGGGTTTAGGTGATGCTCAGCATTCTTTCTAGCGCGATGCGCGCCTGGGATGCAATTTCTTCCGGGACGGTTATTTGGTTGACGATATTACCTTCGACCAGATTTTCGAGCGCCCAGCAGAGGTAGCTGGGATGAATTCGGTACATGGTCTCGCACGGGCAAACCACCGGGTCGAGGCACATGATAAACTTGTCCGAGTTCTCGTTCGCCAAACGCTTGACCAAATTAATCTCAGTTCCGATGCCCCATTTTGCGCCCGGCTCCGATGCTCTTATAGTCTTTATTATAAACTCAGTCGAACCATCGAGATCGGCTTTTTTAACGACATCAAGAGGGCATTCGGGATGGACGATTATTTTAATACCCGGATAAACTTTTCGCGCGGCTTCAATCTGATTGACATTAAATCGGCAGTGGACTGAGCAGTGGCCTTTCCAAAGGATAATCTTCGCTTGACGCAGTTTATCTTCCGTATTTCCCCCAAATGGCAGCATGGGGTCCCACAAGACCATATCTTCGTCGGGATCAAAACCTAGTTTGAAGGCGGTATTGCGCCCAAGGTGTTGATCGGGAAGGAAAATCAGCTTTTCAGACCTTCCCAATGCCCATTTCATCACTGCCGTCGCATTGGAAGAGGTGCATACCGAGCCGTCATGCTCACCCACAAATGCTTTCAAATCGGCGGCGGAATTGATATAAGTAATCGGCAGCACTCCCTCGGGTAGTTGCGTCCAGCAAGAATGAACCTGTTCGATATTCGCCATATCCGCCATTGAGCATCCGGCAGCTAAGTTCGGCAGGATCACTTTTTGGCTATCGGAAGTGAGAATGTCAGCGCTTTCAGCCATAAAATGCACACCGCAAAAGACGATGTACTTGGCATCGGGGTGGTTGGCCGCATCTTTGCACAGCTTAAAGCTATCGCCGCGATAATCAGAGTGGACGATGATCTCTTCCCGTTGATAGTGGTGACCGAGAATGACGAGATCGCTGCCCAACTTCATTTTCGCATCAGCGATACGTTGCTGCGCTTCTTCCTCGGCCATCTGAGAATAAACAGGAGGCAAAGGTGCTTGAAACATCCGGAATAGCCCTTTCTACCTTTAGACGAACAGTTCCGAACAATTCGAAACGGTGATGTTGTCCGTCCCACAATCTGAGGTTGTTAAATCTATATAAGATTATACCCAGGAATAGAGTTTAAGAGGTCATTGGGGTGAATTACTAGTATTGTATCTTGGAAAGGATAAAGCGCAACTCAGTGATAAGAATTGGAAGGTCGACAGTAACAGTATCCCAGACACGGTCGAGATCGACATTAAAGTAGCCATGGATTAGTCTGTTACGCATTCCTACGATACTTTCCCATGGTAATGCAGGACAGTGCTCACGAGTTTCAGTACTTACTTTGCCGGCAGCTTCACCAATTATTTCAATATCACGGGTAATGGCCCGGCTAAGCATTGCGTTCTTTTCCAGATCAGCTCTAGCGTAGCCTTCGATAAACTCCATAGTTTCAACAGCGGCGTCCAGCATATGGCGTAAACGAATAATGTCATCTTCAGGCAGCATACTGAACCTCGGCAGTGGCTAATACTTTATCTCGGAAGTATTGAGAGAGTTCATTTGGGGTTCGTAAGTCAACCTTATGGCCGATGATGCGAGAAAGCTCGATCTCAAGGCTGGCCATCCCGATAAATCCAATACGAAAATCAGGTTCGAACTCAACCAGAACATCAACATCACTATCAGGTCTAAAATCATCCCGCAAGACAGAACCAAAAAGCGACAGCTTTTTTATATGGTTGCTTACGCAGAATTCAGCTATTATTTTGTGATCAATTCTGACATTAGCTCTCATATTTGCACCGCCTCTCGAAGAACTCTATCCTTTATCCTCTGGCGAAGGCCTTTATCACTAACGACATCGACTTTTCGTCCGAGCAGTTGTTCTAACTCTCTTACTAACGCTGCATGTTCGAGTAGTCCGCAGCCGGGGTTCAACTCTACTAGAAAGTCAATATCACTCTTCTCATCGCTATCACCACGGGCGACTGAACCAAATACTCTTAGGTTACAGACATGGTGAGCATTTGCGATTCGTAATATCTCATCGCGTTTAGTTTCTAATATCTGCCTAATCTCCACAATAACCTCCTAAATATTTGATTC
>JBAXQP010000012.1 GCA_037131655.1 bacterium
ATCCTAGCCGATGACCCAGAAGCCAGAAAAATGATGCCCAAGGGAACGCCGTGATACAGGTGTTAGGTGATAGGTTCTAGGTGATGGGTACGGATTCTGGGATTAAGGGGCCAGTGGGCGAAGCCCCCTACATTCCGAAGCTTTTGCGAAGGTGTGGAATCTGTCAGGAAGGTTTTGGAGGAGATTGCCACGGGCACGAGGCATCCCTCGCAATGACACAGTAAGACTTTGTGTAGGGGCGACTAAGTGGGGCGTCCATCAGGAAGCTGAATGCTGATAGCTAAAAGCTTCCCAGCTAAAACTGAGGTACGAATGTCTGAGGAACAGAAAGAGAAGTTGGGGCCGGAAGAAGTTACGGTTACCATTAATAATGTTGAACTAAGGGTGCCTAAGGGGGAATTGATGGTCGAGGCCGCTAAGCGGCTGGGCATCGATATTCCTATCTTTTGCTATCACCCACGCATGTCTCCGGTGGGGATGTGCCGAATGTGCCTGGTTGAAATAGGCTCCAAACAGCCTGATGGTTCCGTCCGAATGAATCCCAAACCTCAGACTGCTTGCACACTTCCTGCCAGTGAGGGCATGATCATGTTCACCGACACCGAACAGATCATAAAAGACCGCAAAGGCATAATTGAATTTTTGCTTATAAATCACCCTCTAGACTGCCCTGTCTGCGATCGAGGCGGGGAATGTCCTCTACAGAACAACACTCTTTTTTATGGTCCGGGTAAATCGCGTTATATCGAAGATAAGCGCCATCTCGTTAAAGCCTTTCCATTAAGCGATTATGTGGTGCTCGATCGGGAGCGATGTATTCAGTGTGCCCGATGCACAAGATTTACTGAGGAAATTTCAGGAGATGGGCAACTAGCGTTCAATTTCCGTGGGGCCAATACGATGGTCTCTAGCTTTGAAGACACCCGTTTCACCAGCTTTTTCAGCGGTAACGTCATTGAGATTTGTCCTGTAGGAGCGCTTACAAGCCGAACCTATCGTTTTCGCGCTCGCCCATGGGATATTTTGAAACGAAAGACTCTCTGCTCGCTTTGCTCGAATGGTTGTAATGTCTGGTTCGATGTGCGCCTGAACAAGCTTATGCGAATTAACGGGCGGGTGAATGAGGCAGTTAATGAAGAGTGGACATGCGATAGAGGCAAATTCCATTCCTACTATGTGAACAGTGATAAGCGCCTCACACAACCGTTGATACGCAAAGCATCGGGGCTAGAACCGGCGACCTGGCCGGAGGCTTATGATCTGATTTTGAATAAGTTTATGGAAGCGGTCAACGCGGCTGGGCCGAATGCGATTGCCGGACTGGGTGGCGAGCGAACGACGAATGAAGACAACTGGATGTTCCAGAAGTTCTTTAGAGCAGGTTTTGGTTCAAATAATCTCGACCATCGAATGCACCGCAATCAACTTTCGATACTCGATGGGATGTACGTCAAACTGGGTGTGCCGTCGACCCAGAATTCGATTGAAAGTTTGGAAAAGGCGAAAGCTATTTTTGTTCTCGGTTCAGAACTGATTACCGAGCAGCCGATTATCTATCTACGCGCGCGGAAAGCATGGCTCAGACATGGCGCTCGTGTAATAACAGCCAACCCAATCCCCACCGCTTCGGAGCACTTCAGCGAAGTCTCAATGCAATACAAGCTTGGGGAAGAAGATGCTTTAGTCCGTGGATTGCTTCATCAGTTGCTTAATGGAGTGATGCCTGAGGAGCGCTTGAGTAATGTAGGCGAGCTTCGGAAGGAAATGAGCGAATATACGGCGGAGTGGACTAAGAAAGAGGCTGGGATCAGTCCCGATGAGTTGCAGCACGCCGCTAAAATCCTTGCTGAATCAGATGGCGCAGTGATTTTGGCCGGAGCTGGCGTTCAGGACAACCCCCATATTAAGCAATTGCTTGATGATTTGATAAAATTGACGACTGTGGTAGGCAATAAGAATGGCGGTTTGAACCTGATGCTCCCCTCATGCAATTCGCATGGAGCGATGGATATGGGCTTATTGCCGGATGCGCTTCCGGGTTATAAAGCCGTGAGAGATGACCATTCTCGACAGGCTTTCGATACGCTCTGGGATACAACGATTTTGAATGAGCAGGGATTAGGGATGCAGGGCATATTTGAAGCAACAATGGCGGGGTTAACCCGATGTTTGTATCTAGTTGGCTGCAACCCTTTAACCAGATACTATGACATTGACCTTGCTAAACGGGCTTTGGAAGCCGCTCCCTTTGTAGTAGTACAGGATATTGTCGAAAACGAACTGATGGATTATGCCGATGTGGTGCTGCCTGCAGCTGCCTATTCAGAGAAAGAAGGCACTTTCACGAATATTGAACGCCGAGTCCAGAAAACCGAGATATGTGTAACCTCTGCGCCCGATGTGAAGCCCGACTGGAACATTTTCGCTCAGCTTTATCTGCGCTTACAAGCGATGCAAGCCAAGCGTCCCACCCCTCCGCCATTTAGCCCGCGAGAGGTGATGGAAGAGATTTCAAAAGCAGTCCCGCAGTACCAAAATTGTACTTACGACCTCCTGGGAGAGAGCGGAGTGAGATGGGAGGCTAGTACGTAGTTCGTATTACGTATTTCCGGAAACCGGAATACGAACTACGCAATACGTAATACGATCATGATAAACGTCATACTGAATTCACCTTGGTTTTGGGCAATCTTGCGGATAGCGATCGTGCTGGCCGTTCTATTGGCATCGGTGCCTTTTCTTATTCTATGGGAAAGGCGTTTTCTGGGCTTTATGCAGGATCGTCTTGGGCCTAATCGAGTGGGGCCGAAGGGGTTATTGCAGACTATTGCCGATGGAATTAAGCTCTTCTTCAAAGAAGAGATTCGGCCCTACAGCATCGATCCGCTCATCTATTGGCTAGCGCCTATGATAGCTTTAATGCCTGCGTTTGTGGCGTTGGCAACTATTCCATGGGGGCCAACAATCCCAGTTAGAGCAGGGGCGCCATTCAGCTATCTTACACCAGTTGCGAATGTGGATATTGGCATTTTGTGGGTATTAGCGATGTCTTCACTAGGTGTGTACGGCATTGTGCTTGCCGGGTGGTCATCGAATAACAAGTATTCGTTATTAGGCGGGCTTCGCTCATCGGCACAGATTATATCTTATGAGCTGCCAGCTACCCTTGCGCTGGGAACAATTATTTTGACGGTTGGTAGTCTTCAGCTTCCTATGATTGTTGATGCTCAGACCAAGCCTTGGCTTGGAGCCGTGCCGTGGATTTCGAATTGGTTCGCGATCACGCCTTTTGGGTTTGTGGCGTTTATTGTATATGCAATTTGCATGGTTGCCGAAACTAACCGAGCGCCATTTGATCTGCCTGAAGCGGAAAGTGAATTGGTGGCAGGTTTCCACACGGAATACAGCTCGATGAAATTCGCCTCCTTCTATATGGGAGAGTATGCGAATATGATTGTTTTGAGCATGCTCGCAGTGACTGTGTTTTTTGGCGGTTTCAGCTTTATTTTGCCTGTTAATTTGTCGACAATTGCGTCGTGGTTGACGTTGCATGGTGTCGGATGGTTAGCAAGACCAGTGAATTTTGTAGGTGGGCCATATTTAGCTTGGATTTGGTTCATAGGCAAGGTGTTTTTGATGTTCTCGGCCTATATTTGGATACGCGCAACGTTGCCGCGCTTGCGCTATGACCAGTTGATGGCCTTAAGCTGGCAAGGGTTGCTGCCGCTTACGCTGATTCTTTTAGGTTTGGTAATGACCTGGTTAACCTTCGGCTGGCAGATTGCGATAATTCCGGCAGTTTTGATAATAGCGGTGGCGGCGATAGCTTCAATTCGATACAGGAAATCGCCCAAATCCACCGCACGAACATTAACAATGTACAAAGAAGCAGAGCCTTTGGTTTAGGTGAAACGGATCGAAGCAAGAAGCAAGAAGAACGATTCGGAATTTCCCCCTTTCCAAGGGGGAATACAAAGGGGTCAGTCAGGAAGGTTTTGGAGGGGGTTGCTTCGGCACAATCATCCTCGCAATGACACGGAAATGAGAGAAAAGAGCCGGCGAGATACTGGCGCTACGGGGATTAAGTGAACATGCTTAGTGGTGAAATTGTTTGGTTTTGGGTACTTGCTGTGATCGCGATTGGATCAGCGATTAGCGTGGTGGCGTTTGCCAATCCTGTGCGCAGCGTGTTGTTTTTGGTCGTCAACTTTTTGACGTTAGCCGCGCTCTATTTCACCCTTCAAGCCCAGTTCATTGGGGCAGCGCAGATTATCGTGTATGTCGGGGCTATTCTGGTGCTGTTTCTGTTTGTGATTATGCTTCTGAACTTGGGAGCGCCGGAATTGTTGCGTGAACGGGGAGAAATTAAGAAACCGATTGCAGTGCTGTTGGGGCTATTCTTTTTGGCTTTTATTGGCTTTCAAGTCGCAACGGCAGTGAGTGCGAGACCACCGATAGCTCCGGGGGGTATCGGAACTGCAGAGACAATCGGAATTGGGCTTTTTACACAGTGGGTGTTCCCATTTGAAGTCACTTCGGTGTTACTGCTGGTCGGCATCATCGGGTCGATTTTATTGGCGAAAAGGAAGATATGACATGGTGCCTTTGAACGCTTATCTGACTCTATCGGCAGCATTGTTTATAATCGGCGCCATCGGTGTCGTGGTCAAACGCAACCCGATTGTGATGTTCATGTGCATCGAGTTGATGCTGAATGCTGTTAATCTTACATTTATAGCGTTCGCGCGTTTTCACTCGGGTAGTGCGTTGGTGCCGGCTCATGAAGCTCAAGTAGCCGGTCAGATGTTTGCGATTTTTGTAATGGTTGTTGCCGCTGCGGAAGTTGCTGTTGGACTAGGAATTATCGTGTCCATCTTCCGTCTGCGCGAAAATATCGATGTGGATGAGCTTAGTATTTTGAGAGGGTAGGATGCCTGAGAAAGCTTTTAATTTAATATGGCTGGTTCCTCTGTTGCCGTTGTTTGGCTTCTTGTTTAATGCCTTTTTAGGCAAACGAGTTGGCCGAACGGTCGTGGCATGGGTAGGCCCCGCTGTGGTTTTGGCAGCATGTGCCGTCTCGGTTTATATCCTGATGGCGCTACTTCGCCTGCCGCAAGACAGCCAGTTGTTCATCAGGCAATGGTTCACCTGGATCGATGTCGGCAACCTGAATATTCCTTTTGAATTCCGCATAGACCCTCTTTCGATGTTGATGTGTTTGGTTGTGACTGGCGTCGGCGGCTTAATTCATATCTATGCGACGGGCTATATGGCTGACGATCCTGATTTCTCACGGTTCTTTACTTATTTCAACCTGTTCATCGCATTCATGTTGACCCTGGTGCTTGCGAATAATCTATTGGTGATGTTCATTGGTTGGGAAGGCGTGGGGCTTTGTTCTTATCTGTTGATTTCCTTCTGGTACAAGGATTTAGTGAATGCAAGGTCGGGAAATAAGGCTTTCATCGTTAATCGTATTGGAGATGTCGGGTTCCTGCTGGGGATATTCGCTCTATTTACCCTTCTAACGAGCAGTGGTATCGATGGCAGGGTGCTTTCGTTTGATATTCTTTCAAAACAGGCGATGGATGTTTTCAGAGCGAATCCAGGATGGACAACCACTATTGCACTGCTCTTTTTGTTGGGTGCAACCGGCAAGTCGGCGCAGCTTCCCCTTTATTTCTGGCTTCCGGACGCTATGGCCGGCCCAACTCCTGTTTCCGCGCTGATTCATGCAGCGACCATGGTGACTGCGGGTGTATTCCTGTTGTCACGAATGCACTTTTTATTCGAGCTATCTCAAGTAGCGATGCTAACGGTGGCGATTGTCGGGGCGTCAACAGCTTTCTTTGCAGCAACCATTGCCATCGGCCAGACGGATATCAAGAAGGTTTTGGCCTTTTCGACCGTCAGTCAGATTGGCTTCATGTTCCTGGCTTGTGGGGCGGGAGCATTCAACACGGGTATGTTTCATGTCACAACACACGCGTTCTTCAAGGCACTCTTATTCCTTGCTGCCGGTTCGGTTATCTTAGCGATGCACCATGCCCAGGACATGCGCCATTTCGGTGCTTTGGCTAAGCCGTTAAAAATTACTTATTGGACAACAATGTGCGCTTGGTTGGCTATTGCCGGGATATTCCCGTTTGCGGGTTATTATTCTAAAGACGAGATTTTGGCAAAAACACTCAGCTCACCAGTGCTTGGCACTGATGCAGGGCATATTCTTTACTGGGTCGCTTTGATAACTGCGCTCTTAACGGCGTTTTATATGACCCGAATGATGGGATTGACCTTCTGGGATTCGAAACGATGGGAAAAAAGCAGTGAGCCGAAACACGGCGTAATTACCCCGCACGAACCAGGCTGGTCGATATTGTTCCCGTTGGTGGCGCTAGCTATATTATGCGCTGTCGGCGGATGGGCGTTGGCTAATCATGGGGCGATTGATGGGTTCTTAGCTTCGGCAACAAGTTCTGCTGAAGCGCCTGCTGAAGAAGTGAACGTATCAAGTACAGCGCTGGGCGTGGCAGTTCTTGGCATTCTAATGGGGTTAGCTCTTTATGCACGCCGATTTCCTAAGTTTGAAAAAGACCTTTCCGGCCTCTTTGGTTTACAGCGATTAGCGAGTAAGCAGTGGGGCTATGATTGGTTTATGACGAATTTCCTTGGTCTAAAGGTAGGCTCGATGGTTGGAACTGCCTGTGCGGCTTTTGATACTTATGTGATCGATGGCGCAGTTAATGGAGTTGCCAAGGTGTTCGGCGGCCTCAGCCTAGGGTTCCGAAGAGCGCAAACCGGCTACGTCCGAAGCTATGCTTTTGTGATGCTCTTTGGCGTGATTTGTATTCTAGTAGCAGTGTATTTCTTGGGATTTAGAAGATGAGATATTGCGTATTGCGTAGTACGTATTACGTATCCGGAATCCGGAGAATACGCAATACGCAATACGTACTACTTCTGATAGCTTTGAAGGAAAGTGAACTGAATGGATTTCTATTGGTCGCATATTCTTAGTATCGTTTTGTTCGCACCAATGGTGGGGGCGGTGTTGATTGCGTTTCTGCCGCGTGAGAATTCAAAGGCGATACGTTATACGGCGCTTGGGTTTAGCGTACTGACATTCGCACTGTCCGTGCCGCTATTCTTCAGCTATATGGGGACACTTTCCGGTTTCCAATTTGTTGAGATAGCTCCCTGGATCAGGGAGTGGGGGATTAGCTACCATATCGGAATAGACGGCATTAGTATCCTTCTCGTCCTTCTGACAACATTTATGAGCATCCTGGCGATTTGGTTCTCGTTTTACGTCCAAAACCGCATTAAAGAATACATGTTCTTCTTCTTGCTTCTGGAAACAGGAATGCTGGGCGTATTTATGGCGCTGGATTTAGTGTTGTTCTATGTTTTCTGGGAGCTGACGCTTATTCCGATGTACTTTATTATCGGGATCTGGGGTGGGGCGAACCGACTATATGCGGCTATCAAGTTCTTCATCTACACCTTCGCCGGCTCGCTGTTTATGCTGATTGCGATTGTGGCGATCTATTACATTCATCTCAACGCGACTGGGGTGTCTTCATTTAACTTGATTGATATTCAGCGTGTGTTGGCGAATGGGCAAATTGCTCCGAAAGTCGAGCTTTGGCTATTTATTGCATTCGCTTTGGCATTTGCTATTAAGGTGCCGTTGTTCCCCTTCCACACTTGGCTTCCTGATGCCCATGTAGAGGCTCCTACGGCAGGTTCTGTGCTGCTTGCGGCTGTCCTGCTGAAGATGGGGACCTATGGCTTCCTGCGCTTCTGCCTGCCGCTTTTCCCTGATGCTTCACAAGCTGCAGTTCCTTGGATGATGGGCTTGTCGGTAATTGGCATTACTTATGGTGCAATTGTGGCAGCGATGCAGCAGGATTTGAAAAAACTGGTCGCTTATTCCTCTGTTGCGCACCTTGGGTTTGTAATGCTTGGAATGTTTGCGCTCAATCAGCAGGGGATCACCGGCAGCGTCCTTCAAATGGTCAATCACGGCATCTCCACCGGCGCTTTGTTCTTGCTGGTGGGCATTCTTTATGAACGAACGCACACCCGCTCTTTTAAAGATTTTGGTGGCCTCAAGGCGCAGATGCCGATTTATGCCGCGCTATTTCTTGTCATTATGCTTTCATCAGTGGGATTGCCAAGCACGAATGGGTTCGTGGGCGAGTTCCTTTGCCTTATCGGAGCGTTCCATACGAACTTTTTAGGCCTTTATGGGACAAATCTTTGGTTTGTCGTGTTGGCATCTCTGGGAGTTGTGCTTGCAGCGGTGTATTTACTTTGGATGTATCAAAAAGTATTCTATGGCCCGAACGATAATCCTAAGAACCAAAACCTGCCTGATGTCAAATGGTGGGAGGGCGTGATCGTCGCCTCGCTGATTGCGCTTGTTTTTTGGATTGGGCTTTATCCGAAGGCTTTAACTGATAAAATGGAAGTATCGGTAGCGCATGTTATTAGCCAGACGACACTCGATCGAGGCGCACGCCCCGCGTGGTCTGAGATGACTTTTAAACAGATGAAAGTCAAAAAGCCTGCCACAAAACTTGCTGTTAAGGAGAATGACCAATGACCTCAAGAGAACGTATTTTTTCAGCGGTGAAGGGTGAAATCCCTGACCGCATTCCATTTTCGATGTGGTATCACTTCCGTTTAACGCCGCCTGCGGGGGCTAACATGGCGCAAGCGGAATTGGAATTTTATGATAGATATAAACCCGACATGCTTAAGGTCATGCATGATATTCCCTACGAGCCAGTTGGTCCTATTCGAGAAGTAACGGATTGGGCTAATTTGCCTGAACTTGATCCAACGGACGGCAACTTTGGCAAACAGCTTGAGACACTTAAGATGATTAGGGCAGGTCTTGATGATAACGTCCCGATGATTGACACTGTTTTTGGGGTTTACAATTATGCCGATAAGTTATCCAATGGCAGACTGCTCGACCATCTAACGATCGATCCCGATGTAGTTGGCAGAGGATTATGCTCAATTGCCGTTTCTCTTGAGCGTTATGCGAAGGCATGTATTGAAGCTGGTTGTGAGGGCATTTATTATGCTCTCACAGGCGCATCGGCTGAAGGTGAAACAGCCGAGATTTATAAGAAGTATTTTCTTGAATACGACCGACTGATCTTATCGGCCGTCAAAGATGCGCCATTAAGTGTCATTCACTTGCATGGCTATAAGAACCTCTATTTCGATTTGATCCACGAGTTGCCCGCTTCTGTCATCTGCTGGAGCGATCGGGCTGCTGAACCAAATTTATCGGTAGCAAGGACTATCCATAGCGGCTGCCTGATGGGTGGTCTGGATGAGACAAAAGTCGCCGAGATGAGTATCGAACAAATACAAGAACAAGCCCGAGATGCCATCCGCCAGATTGACGGCAAAAGTTTCATCTTAGCTCCCGGCTGTGCAATCCCTGAATACTCCGCCGCAAAGGTATCTGAGGCGTTAGCGGGGCTTCGTAGTGCGTAGTGCGTATTACGTATTTCGGAAGTGGCTAGATGCTAAATGAAAAATTAATGGATTACAACATGTGGGAGGCGACAGTACCGGCAGTTATTCGGAACGATGTGCTTTGGAAGCAAAAGGTATATCGGTTGGGCTTGTACGTTGCTGAAATTGGCTGGCAGGATGTTTCAAAGCTGGTTAAGGATCGTCGGACAATTTCCATTGCGGATCAGCTAAATAGAGCTTTAGGCTCCATAAGTGCGAATATTGCAGAGGGATATAGCAGGGGGTCGGGGAAAGATAGATGTCGCTTTTATGAATATGCTTTAGGTTCGGCACGGGAAGCGCGCGATTGGTACTATAAGGCGCGGCACATACTTGGCGAAGATGAGGTTTTAGAACGGATGGAGCAATTATCTCAAATAGCGCGCTTGCTTCTAACGATGCTACCATCTGAACGAGATATTGCATTCAGAGAAGATCAAGGAACATATGAAGTAGGCTCAGAACACAAATGATGAGCCTGTTTGAATACGCAATACGCAATACGAAAAGAATTAAACATGAACATACAGTTACCTGATGTAAATATATGGGCGTTGGCGCCGTTTTTGATCGTGGTGATCACGGGGGCGGTTGTGCTCTTCTGGGATTTGGCATTTCGGCCTAAGAGTAACAATGCGCTTATTCTCGTATCGCTACTTGGATTAGCGGTGGCGATTATTGCCTGTTCTTACATCTGGAGCCATGAGCTTTGGACTTCCAGCTTCAATAACTCGATTATGAACGACCAGATTGGGATTGTGTTTAATATCATCCTGCTTGGCGTTACGATACTGGCAGTGCTGTTTTCAGAACCTTACCTTGAAGCCAAAGGAATCAATTTCAGCGAGTTCTACCCGATGGTGCTCTTTACCACTGCGGGCGCAATGTTGATGATCTCCAGCCTCGATTTAATCGTCGTGTTCTTGGGGCTAGAGACGCTTTCACTTTCGCTTTATGTGCTTACTGGGCTATCACGTACTGAAGAGCGGTCGGGTGAGGCGGCGATAAAGTATTTCCTTTTGGGTTCTTTTGCGAGCTGTTTCTTTTTGTATGGAATTGCGCTTGTGTATGGGGCGACCGGTTCGACACGGCTCGATATCGCTTTTGGGATATTAAATAGCGCGACACCTGACCAGATGACCCTGCTCATTGCCGGTATTGCGCTGTTATTGGTTGGGTTTGGTTTCAAGGGGGCCTTTGTTCCATTCCATATGTGGACGCCGGATGTGTATCAAGGGGCGCCGACTTCGATAACAGGTTATATGGCGGCGGCAGTGAAAGTTGCGGTTTTTGCTTCACTGCTGAGGGTTGTTCTGGCGATGCCTTCGCTAATTCATATCTGGCAGCCGATATTGTTCGTGATAGCTCTATTAACCATGACCGGCGGCAATATTGTGGCGATTATGCAAAAGGATGCTAAGCGCATGTTGGCGTATTCGAGCATCGCGCAGGCAGGTTATATTCTTATTGGAATAATCGCCCATAACCCGCTTGGGATTAGCGCAACGATTTACTACACGATGGCTTATAGTCTTATGACGATAGGCGCATTTGCGGTGGTAAGCCTTATGACCCTTCAAGGGAAGGAAAGCACCGCGATAAGCGACATGACCGGCTTATGGAAAACCCACCCGTTAGCGGCTGTGCTGATGGTTCTGTTCATGGCTTCTCTTGCTGGAATTCCTCCTACTGCCGGTTTCTTCGGCAAGTTCAACCTATTCCAAGCAGCAATCCAAGCTTCGCAGACAAATCCAGGTCCTATTGGAGGCGTCGGCCAAATCACATTAGCCTTCGCATTAGCCGTCAATAGCGCCATTAGTCTTTTCTTCTACGTTGGGCTAATTGTTCCGATGTACGTCCGAGACCCCGAACCTGGCTTACCCGTCCCAAGCCGAATGCGTCCAGGCATGCTTATTACAGTATTAGCCTGCGCCATAGGGGTTCTCTATACCGGCTTAGCCTACTCACAAGTAAATCATTACTTCACAAAAGCCGCCAATTCAGCTTCGCAATCGATGACACAAATTATGAGGGGTAAGTAGAGTTATCCCTCGTTGCGCCGGCATCTCGGCGGCTCTCTTTTTATGTTTTCCGCGTCATTGCGAGGATGATTGTGCCGAAGCAACCTCCTCCAAAACCTTCCGGAAGATTCCTCGTTTATGCTCGGAATGATGTTCTATTAAGACGTATGGGCTTCGCCCCCCCCTCCATAGAATAGGGGAAATGTCCGGAATACGAAATACGTACTACGTAATAGGTTTCTAGGTCTTTTGTCCCTTTTTTGATTTTATTAGTGGATTATTGGATGTTTTTGGCGTCTAATGATATTGGAGGGTCGGATTGCAGCCGAAAGGCTTAGCTAGGTTCAATGGTACAATTAGTGCAAGAGATAGAATTGGAGTTGAAAAAATGATACCTGAATTAGAATTAGCGATTGAACATGGGCGGGAGAGGTTGTTGGCGATCGGAGACTATCTTTGACGTCACTAAACTTAAGACGCAGATAGTTGAGTTTGAAAATAGAACAACCGAGAACGAATTTTGGAGCGATCCTGATTCCGCTAATAAGATTCTACAAGAATTAGCGAGGCTTCGCGAACGCTTAAGCCCATACGAGGGCTTGATGAAGGCGATGGACGATTTGGATGAATGGCGCTCGCTTGCAGAGGATTCGCCTGATCCAGGTGTTGAGGCTGAAATTGAGCGACAGGCGAATAGCATCTTGATGCAGTTGAATGACGTCGAGATGGCAACACTCCTTGGTGGAGAGCATGACAGGAGTAACGCCGTTCTCGAAGTGAATGCCGGAGCAGGTGGAACTGAAGCAACAGACTGGGCAGCGATGCTGCTTCGAATGTATATGCGCTGGGCACAAAATCGTACGTTCTCGATTGAAATTGTTGACGAGACTCCTGGAGACGTTACTGGTTACCGAACAGTAAGTTTAGTGGTTGAAGGGGCATTCGCTTATGGTTACCTTAAAGGTGAAGCGGGTGTGCACCGATTGGTGAGGATTTCTCCGTTCAATGCGGCGGGCAAAAGGCAGACGTCGTTTGCCAGAGTATCGGTGCTTCCAGAAGTTGAAGGGGGCGCGGTTGATATCAAATCGGATGACTTGAGAGTCGACACTTTCCGTGCAAGCGGCGCTGGAGGCCAGCACGTTAACAAGACGGATTCGGCAGTAAGAATTACGCACATTCCAACTGGAATCGTGGTTAGTTGTCAGAACGAGCGTTCGCAATTTAAGAACCGCGCAACGGCAATGAAGGTTCTTGAAGCGCGACTTGCAGTTTTGGAACGAAATAAAACGGAACAGACGTTAAGTGAACTAAGGGGCGAAGTTGCATCAGCCGACTGGGGGCACAGCATACGTTCTTATGTGCTCCAGCCTTATACGGTCGTTAAGGATGTTCGTACAGATTTTGAAACGGGAAATGCACAGGGAGTGTTAGATGGAGACTTAGATGGATTTATCGAATCCTACCTGAGATCCCTGAGCAAGGATGCGGCCGGGAGGAGTAGCTAAAATGCGAAAGATAGTAATGCTTATGGTTGGCGCCTTAATGGTGCTGCCGCTTTGGGCCGTGACACAAACCATTAAGAACCCTCAAAACATAAATACAGATAATATTTTAACCGAGTCCAACCAATGGGCTCAGGTGATGGTTGATTCGATGCGATCTCAAGCGAAGACGGATGCGGCTTTTTTAGCCGCCGGTTTCTTCGCCGATGTCGCTCTTCCAGCTGGAGATATTCCGATTAGCGATGTTATTAAGGTGTTACAATATCCTGATGACCAGGTGGTTGTTTTAACACTTCGCGGCGAGCAGATCAAAGCGGCATTTGAACGTTCACTTGGATTACTGCCACAGCGAAACAGCGCTTTCCTGCAAGTCTCGGGCATGAAAGTGGAATATAACCCGAAAGCTGCTTCAGGTTCGCGAGTTACGAGTATAACAATCGGAGATCGTGACATTGTTCCGACGGAACAGTACACGATTGCGACAAGTGCACCTTTAGCGCGAGGGGCATTGGGTTACTTCCGCATCTGGGAAAAGAGCCAAATTACTCGCAATACTGAGCAGACTATCGAAGAGGGAGTAAAGGGATTTCTAGCTGATAAAAAGACACTTCCTTTAGACAACAAACCGCGAGTTATAGGCAAGCCATGAGGGGATTCGCTCTTCTTATAACCTGTTTGGCGATCATTGGCTGCAGTTCGCCTCCCAAGATTTCGGCTGTTACCAGACCATCTTTTTCTTTCGATGGCGATAAATCTTATGAACTTTTGAAAAAACAGGTTTCTATCGGGCCGAGAGTGCCTGGTACGAGTTCGCACACCGAAACGTTGAATTTCATTGAAACCGAATTGAAAAAGTATGTGAACAGAGTAGAGTTGCAAAGTTTTAGTCATCTTTATAAAGGACGGCAGTACACTCTTACCAACATTATCGGGTTCACAGATCCGAGTGCGAAACGGCAAATTTTGCTATGCGCCCATTGGGACACTCGGCCGACCGCTGAGAATGATTTTGATCTATCGAAGCGCAAACAGCCGATTGATGGGGCGAATGATGGGGCTTCAGGAGTAGCGGTTTTACTGGAATTGGCTAGGGTCTTGAAGGAAAAATCGCCAAAAGTTGGCGTGATTTTCGTGTTCTTTGATGGGGAAGACTTGGGTGATTATCCCAAGAATATGTTGCTCGGTTCTAAGTATTATGCAAAGCATATGTTGGAGCCACGACCCGACAAGGGCATCTTGGTGGATATGGTAGGTTCTGTTAACCTATTGATGACTAGGGAAATCAACTCTATTCAAGCGGCGCCGGACTTAGTTGATAAAATATATAGTGTTGCTAATCGTTTGGGATATGCCAAGGTGTTCCCTGTGGATGCTATTCCTGATGAGATAGATGATGATCATGTTCCTATGATTAAGGCAGGGGTTCCCACTATAGACCTGATTGATTTTAATTATCCGTTCTGGCATACAACTAGGGACACGGTAGACAAATGTAGCGCGCGATCGCTTAAAGTAGTTGGCTCGGTTCTGGAGATCTACTTAAGCGAACAATAAATAAAGCTGCAGGGCGACGTTGAGGTGGCTTCGCTTCCATCGGCGTTGTTCAGTATTGTTATAAGTTGTGGAGCAGAACATTCGGAATACGAAACGGCCCCGTACTTCAGCAGACTCCTAGAACGATGAAGCACATAGAGAAACTGTTTGGGCGATCATGAAAATACTGAACCTTATAGATCGTAACAAGAACACTTGCTATACAGGCAATGCATATCTGGTGACCGGCGACTGGAAAACCATTGAGGATGTCAACACCATAGTGGATGTGGGACGAGATCCCGATATCATATCAGCAATTGCTGAGGCGTCAACCGGCATAGGCAAGAAGCGTATAGCCCAAGTAATCCTTACTCACAACCATTACGACCATGTAACTATGTTGGATGAGATACGAGAGATCTATTCGCCGGTTGTCTGTGCCTATTCGCGCAATTTTCCGGGTGTTGACCGCGTGCTGCACGATGGGGATATGTTGCGCTGTGGAGATAGGGACTTCAGGGTGATCTGGGCCCCGGGTCACAGCTCTGATTCCCTCTGCTTGTATTGCCAAGCTGACGGCGTTCTGTTTACAGGTGACAACCCCCCTATCCTGGAAAATCGTGACCGAGGGCATTCAAACGAGTTTCTCGCCGCTATGGACTACATCGCTAGATTGGATGTACGCGTGGTTTACCCTGGCCACGGGCCGCCAATAGTATTAAAACCCCGCTGATTAATGAACGTCGTTTCGATGCTTTGGTTTCTTGCGATTGGAGCTGGAGCAATTTCTCGCTTGAGTGATCCCAAATTAACTTCGGTGTGTCATCTAAAAGCATCATACCGTCTTACTTTCTCCTTCGCCATTTTTGGCGATTGAGAAATATTTTTTTAAATTAAATTATAAGCAGGAATTAAGCCACTAATCGCTAATTAATCTCTTATGAGCAAAATCATATGGATCAGAGAGGAGCCGATATGAAATTAGATAAGCTTGTGCGCATGATCGCTGAGCAAATGGCTTGCTGTAAACAAGAATGCGAAGGCGTTAACTGGGATAAGAACCTGGGTTATATTCCTCGCGTTCCTTTGGCGGATATTAAAGGGTGCGGAAATGGCCCTGGCATGGTTATCGTAGGCATGCATCCCGCGAGAACGTCCTATAACGAAAGAAAGTTAAATTTCAGAAAAGTTTTTTCAGAAAATAACTTTCAGGAAAAACGGGGGGCGCAACTATTAGCGCAGGTTCGTTACTTTGGCCAGATAAGAGAGCTTATCAGGCCATTGGTCGAACGGTTGGGATTTGACGGGCCGATATTGTGGACGGAGATGGTCAAGTGCGAAACCAAAGCCGGCCAGGATATGCCTATGCAAACAAGGCGTATCTGCAGTGCTCTATACTTTCTCGAAGAGATGAAAGCCATTCCAAAAGAATGGCCGCTAGTGGCAGTCGGCCAAAAAGTTTTCGATGCGTTATGCTATCTCTTTCCTGAGCGTCCCATCGTTGGAATCCCACATCCCAGGGCTTCCTCGCGCTACTTCAATAGCCTTAAAAAAGAAGCTCAAACAGGCAATATTCGCATCCCCGTCGAAAGCTGGAAAAACGACGAATACCCCATAGCGGTATGGCTAAAAGCTGAGTGAGAATGAGTGATTTTTGGTTATGAACAAGAAAGTGAAGCAACGAATTATCAGGGGCGTTATAATTCTAATCATTCTTCTTGGAATGCGCTTCTTCATAAGAGCGATTGTTATCGAAGATCAACTCTGCCTTTGTGTGTTAGAAAGTGATTTGCTTAGAGTTCGCGCTTCTGTATGTGAATACGTTAAAGCCCATAGGGGAGTAGTTCCTGAAATGGATTCGTCCTCTTTGCCGTTGTGGTATCGCAAACCTTGGACTGGGGAGGGATTATTCAATTCAATATTTGCTACGGATCCCGCTGAAACTCGTCCTTGGAAATATGTTGTCGATCCGTTAGCTGTCGGCAAACAGCTCGACCAATTAAAGCCAAATGATCCACTTATCATCATCAAGAGTAGAAGCCGCTCAAACAAACTAGGCTTAGACGATGAGAGGGTCTATATTACTGTAAGTGGACATATTGAATATCGAGATATGATTAAACCTCGTTGACGCTCACTTCAGAATCTTCGGCTGTCTCCTTGCGTTTTCTACCGATCGTAATGCTTCCTAATAGGAGAAGAGCGCTGCCGTAGATCACCCAGTCGCCGAACCTCACATATGGGGTTAGTCGATTATATTTATTCGTGGACATTGTTTCGACATGGGAAACTTGACCGCTTGGGAGGATATTCATTCGGCCGTTAGAGGTGATCAGCATTGAAATTCCCGTTGGGGTGACTTGGACGACGGGTCTAGCTGTCTCGACGGCGCGAATAGGCGCTGCCATCGCATGCAGCCATCGAGTTGGTCTATCGAACCAATCATCGTTGATTAAGAAGGCAAAAAACTGAGCGCCATTGAGTGTCATAGATCGCGAGACATCCGGATAAAGGCTCTCAAAGCAAATGGGTGTGCCTATCGCTTCGGAACCGGCTTTTAGAGGATTGTATGTTTTTCCCGGTGTAGCATCGAGTTCAAGGACGTTGAAGGTCGAAAGGAATGGAATCTCATTACGGTAGGGGACATATTCACCAAAGGGAACCAGCCTCACTTTGGTATAGCTGTCCGCAATCGAGCCGTCTTTGGCCAAAAGCACCACCATATTAGAGTATTTTTTATCATTTCCACGATGAGAGCCGAAAATAATCCAATCAGCATTTTTTGCGTGAGATGCTAACGCTTGGCGCCATTCCGCCACTTCATAGGGGTCAACAGGAGAGACACTTTCGGGGAATATGGCTATTCTCGGAATATTGTTCGTCTTTGGCGGCAATGACGAAAGCATACTAAGCATTGTCGTCTCGATATCGCCGTGTATCTGCTGTGTTCTGTGATAATAGGCTTGGTCTATCCCCGTTTGCATAACTGCAACTTCAATTTTATGTTTTGGATTTGCGGTAAGCCATCCTAAGCTATAAGCAAAGAGCATTCCTATCACAA